>CAZPUZ010000011.1:6474-10356 GCA_964589875.1 uncultured archaeon | reverse complement strand
CATTTGACCAGGCCTTCATATCAAGAGCCCCTATGGTGGCCGTGATATGCTCGGATCTTGATAAGATAACAAAGGCATATGGCGACAGGGGAAGGACACTATATTCAGTCCAGAACACTGCGGCGGCGGCGCAGAACCTCATGCTGGCCTCATGGGATAGGGGCATCGGGACATGCTGGGTGGGAGCGTTCAACGAGCAGAAGGTCAGGGACGCACTGGTGCTTCCCACCAACATCAGGCCTCTTGCAATCATAACAATGGGCTATCCTTCAGAGAAGCCTATGCCAACCAGAAGGAGGTCGGTCCAGCAGACGCTCCACTGGGAAACATTCTGATTTTTATAGACATAAAGCTGATTATTTAGTGAATCATATGATGAAGGAAAGGTTAGCGGCTATTGTCATCGGCGGCATAATGCTTCTGTCAGTGGCCGGATTCGCAATTATGGGGCTTGGCCGCTTCGCAGGCAGCAACCAGCAGACAGAGATACCGTTCATCTTCAATGAGGTGCTTGACAGCAGCCAGTTGTCAGGCATCCTGAGGACGGGAAGGATAGTGATAAGGGACATCCATGAGCAAGGTTGTGTTCAATGCAACGCCAACAGTAATGAGCTGGAAGTACTCACTAACACGTTCAAGGGTTACATAGTGCTTGAGAGCGTATCCGTGAACCCTGAGAATTATACTGTTGACGAGGACGGCTATGTGAAGTTTGAGATGATAAGCCCATCAGGCGATATCATGGACCTGGGCGGCCGTGATATAAACCAGACCATGCTTACGGATATGTTCTGCGACATCTCGGTGATCCAACCAAAGGAATGCCTGCTCAGAGAGGTCACACAGGGTCTTGAAGAGCAGCCGGAAGAGAACATGTCAATGGTTCCTGCGGGTAACCAGGAGAACATGACCACGAACCAGACAGCATGATTACATGCGTTCTTTCAGCTTCAGCAGCTTGGACAGGTCTGCCCTTCCCTGGGCAAACTCTTTTTTGCCGCCACCAGAGCCTCCGGCATTTTTGCAGATTTCCGCGATTTTTTTCGCCATATCCTCTGTCCCGCTCATGCCGACTATATCCCCGGCCTGGTTGGCAAGAATAACGGTAAGCATTGGGTCCTTTTCAAGAAGGTCGTTAACTACCTCAATCATCTCTTTCCTACCAGCATCAACCACCTCAAACACGTGGTTATTCTCGGCCTTTGATGCCAGCATGTCTGCCATGTGCTTGGCTTTCTCCCTGACCATCCTCTCCATTTCCTTTCTCTGGGCCTTCCAGAAATCAAACAACTGGCGGCAGGCGTGAGCAAGGTTTCTCGGCTTCTCCTTCATAGGGACCTCATTCTCAATCTTAAGGTTCATGTCCGCGCCTATACCGCTTATACTTTTCCGGTAATTCTCTGTCTCCAGGATGAACTTGCTTATGGTCTGGGGCAGTACAGCCGGCTCGACCGAGAATACCTCCGCCGCTTCTGCGAGCTCTTTTGAGACATCAGAAGGCTTCAAGTCCCTGATATGGTCTGACAGGGACGACATGTTCTCCAGGCAGTCCCTGTAAAGGTCTTTCTCCTCTCTCTCGTATTTCTCGGCGGAATCTGCCGTGGTGAATACTATCCTGTTGACCCCGTCTTGTATCCTCTCGCTCCTGATTATCCTGAATGTCCCAATCTCGCTGGTGTTCCTGAGATGGGTACCGCCGCAGGCCTCAACATCAAGTCCCTTGATGCTGACCACCCTGACATCCTTGCCGGGTGACGCGCCTCCCTGGTAAAGGACGAAGCCATATTTCATCTCAGCTTCTTTTCGGGGATAGAACCTTGCGTCCACTTCCAGTCCCTTCCGGATGACGCGGTTGACCTCTTTCTCAACCTCATCCAGTTCTTCCTGAGTGAACCTCTCATAATGGGTGAGGTCAAGCCTGGTCGAATCCCGCGCCTTTTGGGCCCCGGCCTGCCATACGTGGCCACCGATGACCTTCCTGGCAACGCCGGCCAGAACATGTGTTGATGTATGCATCTTCATCATGGCATAGCGCCTCTCCCAGTCAATCCTGCCCTCAACTCTGTCACCGGCCTTCAACCCTGAACCAGGCAGCTTGTGGAATATAATCTCTCCCACCTTCTGGACATCCTTCACTTCCATCTTTCTGTCACCCGAGATTATGATTCCGTTGTCAGCGGGTTGGCCGCCGCCTTCGGGATAGAAACAAGTCTTGTCAAGCGCCACCCAGTCCCCTGCGGCCCTGGATACAGATGCCTTAAATTCCTTCTTGTAGGGTCTCTCATAATACATCCTTCCTGTCGGTTTCATGCCAGAGACGTCAAGTTTGAGTTCCTTCACACTCTCCCTCCCGCCTGCCATGTGCTGCTCCGCAATCCTTGAATAGAAGTCCTCAGGAATCCTGACATGCTTTCCCTGCTCCGCTGCCATTTTCTGCACATCCTCCGGCGAGACGCCGTTTGATGTATACAGCCTGACCAGTGTATCCTCGCTGATGCCCCTGGAAAGCTCTTTCCTTACTATGCTTGCTGCCTTCTTGGAGGTTGAAATATATCTCTTCTTCTCCACGTCAAGCACCTTCTCAAGCGGTCTGATGCCGTCTTTCAGCTCGGGGAACATGGACTTGAGTTGCTTGGCATGCAGCTCCGCGACATCGGACAGAGTGAAGTCAAAGCCGTGGTCCTCGATGAACGCCAGAGACCTCCTGAGGAGAACCCTGAGGTTGTACCCTCCGCCGACGTTTGATGGTATGCCGCCATCAGTCACGGCAAAGAGCAGTGTCTTGGAATGGTCGGCAATGGCGTACATGGCCTGCATTGGCTCAACTATCTCATTAAGTTCCTTCACGGAAATGCCAATTCCGTCCGCGACTTTCTTCCTCATCTTTGCCATGTCCTTGACTTCGTCCGTGGTGAGGCTGCCCGCAAGCGATGAGTATTTAGTGAAGACTGAGGTCTCCTTTATCCCGGTCCTCTTCCGCATCCATCTCAGGACCGGTTCAAATACAGTATCGTAGCCGGTCGTTGTGCCGTTGGTGAACCACGCGATCCTCTCATGCCCCCACCCTACGTCAACCACCTTCTTGGGAAGTTCCTTGTAACCTGAGCCGCTTGCGGTGAACTGCGAGAATACGGAGTTGACGAGCTCCAGGCCTCTGGAAAAGGTTTCCAGGCTCGGCCCGAACTGCGAGAAGTCAGGCATTGACCATACATCCTCAAGGTATGTTATCTCATGCTCCGGCACCCCCATCACATCAGTGATGAACCTGAAGTTCAGCTCAATGGTCCTGTCTTTCCAGTAATTGCCGAAGGAATGCTGGCCTGACATGACGAAGCTTGTATGGTGCCTGCCGGTGACACCCACGTTGTCAATGTCATTGAACCTGAGGCAGACCTGAGGCACCACCAGCGGGTCTGCGGGATACTCCATCACAACATTGCCGCTGTCAATCCTCTGGAAGTCCTGTATTGATGCTATGGTAAAATAAAGGTCGGGACGCCATCTATCAATCACGGGATACCTTGGGACGCTGGCATGGCCGTTGTCTTTGAAGAATTTCTCAAACATCTTCCATGTCTTCACATAATCCCATTTCACTTTGGTGATGGGACTGCCGAGGAAACCATAGTTGTCGCATGGGGGAGAGCCGCATGTCTTTCTGTCCTGATCAAGTGTCCAGAAGTGGTTCTTGCAGTGAGGGCACTGTTTGCGGATAAAGCCTTTCTGCCTGAAGAGTTCGACCTGATAATGGTTTTTCCATTTCCGGGAGAACTCGCCCATGAGGGCCTGCTTGGTAAGCATGGATACAAATTTCACTCCTTGATTATTAAATATCACTACTCGGTCACGAAACCATTTATTATTCTAGTATAGTATAACTAT
>CAZPUZ010000011.1:3561-6464 GCA_964589875.1 uncultured archaeon | reverse complement strand
TATAATATGCGCAGAAAGGGGCAGATGGGGTTCTTTGTCATTCTGGGAATAATAGTGGTTGTTGCCGTTGTAATTATCCTCACGTACTCTACCAGCACGATAACCCCGTCCAATGTGCCTCAGACCGTTGCCCAGCAGCAGAAGCTTGTCAGCGATTCCGTAATAAACGTGGGCAGGGCCGGCGCCTCGGAGGCCATCAAATGGGTGGAACAGCAGGGAGGCTTCATTGAACCTGATTACTCCAACAGCGTTCTCTTCAACAAGGTGGCAGTGCCTTACTGGCAAATGTGTGGCGATACCAGCAGGACACCCGGCCTGAATGACATCAGGGACAGGATTGAGGATGCGGTCTGGAAATACATAAACGGCAGCGTTGCCGCAAAGCAGGTCTATTACGGCAAGAACGTCACATACGACCTGAGCAGGCTGGAGGTTGATGCCAGCATAAACGAAAACAAGATAGACTTCTTGGTAACCCTCCCCACATCGGTCAACGGCTATCCCATAAGACAGCCATATACGTTCACCGCGCCGACCAACCTCGGGAGGATATACGAGTTCGGATCGGCTTTCGTTATTGACAATGCAAACAAGAGGATGCTTGAGCAATTCACCATCAACACCATCTACTTCTCTGACGAGATCGAGACCCAGGGCGTGCTCACGGAATGCGGGGACGGTATCTACCAGACAGGTGAGCAGATAAGCAGGGCTCTCATGAAAATAATTGACCACACACTAGCGAACATTATATGGTGGCAGCCCATGCCCGCAGCGGATGACGAGACTAAGGTCTATTCCATCGAGACTGTGGGAGGCAAGGAATACACAGACCTTGAAGTCAGGCTCTACCTGCCCGACGGATTTGATCTTTCGCGTTCAAATCCCATGCACATCAGCAACTCAAAACACATCGCCCGGGTAGCCATCTGGGACATCCCTGTCTGCATAACACCGTACAACTGGAAATATTCGGTTGATTATCCGGCTATAGTAAGGGTGAAGGATGAGCTCACCGGCGACTACATGAACTTCGCGGTCATGGTTGACATCAACGAGATGGATGAAGGTGACTGTTCTGAATACGTCAGCAGCACAATCAACCTCTCTCTCGGCTGCTCTGCACGGTTGAGGATTGTTGATTCGTCAGGGTCGCCAATAGAGAACGCCACCGCAAGCTTCTCCGGCATGTACATTGGTGAGAGTGGCGCAGACGGCATCATACAGGGTCCTGTGCCATGCGGCACAGGCAACATTACCATGAGCCACCCCGAATACGGTCTTTATGAGCTGGAAACTGACGACAGTAACATCAACGGTTCATACACGCTCCTGCTTAAGCCTGAGATGGAGGCGAACTTCAGGCAGGTCTCAATAGATACCCAACGCACGATATTCTGGATTCCGGTATACCACAAATGCACGATAAAGCATGCAATCAACCAGATATCGCTGGATTTCCAGTCCAACAGGGGACAGTATTATGTCTCCAACATAAACTCAATGAGTGCTGATTTCAGCTGCCTTGAGAGCGGGAACTGCGACAGGTGCAGCGCGACCAGCAATCTCACTGCATGCAGGATGTGCATTGACGCCTGCAACACGCTTTTCAGCGACGCAAAGACCGTGAACTACATACCCGGCGACGAGTACACCATCAGGGGAGACATGTGGAACATGGTCAATTTCAAGGCCGCAGGGGCTTTCATGAAGAATTATGAAATACTGGAAACAGACGATTCATATTATTTCTACGTCCCCACTGATTACAGCCTCTACATTGATGATTCCGTGAGGAAGGACCTCACAGAGGATATGAAATGGAAATGCGACCTTGACCCTGTTTACGGCGAGGAGCAGAACTCCAGGGTGAACATGAAGATGGGTTGCTCCTGCGAGAGGCTGGAGGAGCTTGTTGACAATGAGTTCGGCTCATGCATAAATTCAACACAGAGGTTGGCCATGTTCTCGCCGTGCAACAAAGCCATGATATTCAACACTATAAAGAACAGTTGCGGTTATGAGGTGATAGGATGCTAGATTACAAGCTGCTGGCGATGGAGGTGTTTGCAATCTTCTCAGCATACATAATACTGTTCATACCTATAACGGCTGCAACAAATATCAATATTTATTTCAGCGGTCAGACACTCTCAACGTCGCTTGAGCCTGATGATATGGTCTGGGTAAGGATACTTACGAGTGGAGGGACCGCTACTGTCAAGGTAGAGAACAGGACGTCCTCCCAGATATCAGAAGTCCTGATATACAGGTGTCATGGGATGGACCCATCGGACTGCATAACAAGCACGGTTCCCGATTCATTTTCAGGAAATGTTGAGCAGGCATATGCATGGTCCGAGCTCGCTGACACGTCATCATACCCGCAGCAGGCTTATGTAATCGTCATGGCCAGGGTGGCGGGGTCAGTGAACCAGTGGTCAGGTTTCCACTTTGAGCTGTACAAATACAGCCCTTCCACGGGTCTTGAAGCCTACTCCAATGAAATCAGCACGGTAGAGGTGCATGCCACCGGCATGGGCATGATGTCAAAGATAAAGTCGTTCATAGAGGCCAGCGGCATGATGCCAATGAACCCGGCATGGGTGGAAAGTGTGGTTCTTTACGGGATGGATGGTTTCCATGAGATTATCTCCCCAAACCTCCCGGATTCATTCACTTCGGATTACAGCGCCGGCGGCAACATCAACACAATCAGCGGTAATTACTCCTTCATCTTCCCCGTGAAGGGAGGGAGCTATTATCATCCTCTCCTGCTCAACGAGAATCCCTCATATACATGCGGTACCAACGGATGCGAGAGCGATCTGGGAGAGAGCTCCTCCAACTGCTGCTTTGACTGCCCTTGCTCTGTGCCGGGACAATACTGCGACCTAGACTCA
>CAZPUZ010000011.1:0-3551 GCA_964589875.1 uncultured archaeon | reverse complement strand
GCTGCCGCAGCACGAGCCTGGTCAGCCTCAAGGTGCTTGAGCAGGGCGGCCTGACTATAAGCAACTGCTACCAGGCACATGAGGTGGAAATCCACGCGAGGATAGAGAACATGCCGACCGGGACATCTGTCGTATCGTCTTCATACAGTCTGGGTGGTAGGAGTTACAGTGCTGCAGCCTGCACGGAAAACGAAGGAATATATACCTGCATGCTGGACGTTCCACCCGCAGGGGCCGCATGCACAGGGCAGGATTACGTGCTGTCCTCAAACAAACTGAGGTTCCATATAAATTACATGAACGGCTCGGGCAGTGAGTCCATGATACTGAATACGAATATCCCCGACATCACAGTAGGTTCATGGACATGCGGGGACGGTGTCTGCAATGACGGCGTTCACGGGCAGGATCTGGGTGAGGGGCCAAACAACTGCTGCTATGACTGCATATGCATCAGCGACGACCAGTACTGTGACTACCAGACAAGCGACCTGTCAACCACGCGCTGCATGACGGACCTGAGGGACAACAACATGCAGATAAGCAACATAAGGCCGAGATATCTTTACATGCTGAAACCGACGGACAAGATAAAGTTCAACGCTGTGACAACCAACGCCCCGATAGGGCTGAAGACTGCAACGCCTTCATGCTCGGCTGAATGCATGACAGAGAACGGGACCGCTTGCTCTGCCTCCTGCAGCGCCTATTGCACGGAAGCCGCTTCACAGGGTACGGACATCTACAATTCAACATGCGAGATGTCGCTGACCATATCGGATTACAGCGAGACCGAGAAGTATTACATCTACCCCAGCTTTGATTATGCGCTGACTTACAACAACGGCTCGGAAGGCGAACTGTCAAAGACCATTTCCAATGCAAGGTTCTCTGAAATAGTCATTGACAGCCACTGGTGCGGCGACGGGAAATGCGACCCTGACGAGGACTCCGGTTCCTGCTGCTTTGACTGCGCATGCCCGGAAGGACAGTACTGCGACTCAGCCAGTTCTACGGAGTCGAGCCCTTCTGATACATGCATGTCACTCTCCGGTGTTGACCTCAACACAAACGGCTTCTCACCCCTATCATTTGAGGACTCCATGTTCACCCATGAGATACTAACAACGGCCAGGGTCACTGGAGTCCCATCCGGGGCGCTGCTCATCCCGCAGTGTGAGCTGGCCGGCGGCGAGATAGGCTGCCAGGCACAGTGCACAGATATTGACGCCAACGGCGATTCCCTGTGCACCATAATCATACCTTCAATAGACTACAGGACATCTCCTCTGTACGATGATGTCTCACAGACCATACCCATAAGCGACAACAGCGTTGAAATCGTGCTTCTTTTCAACAACGGTTCAAGCACTTCTTCAAAATCATACGCGTTCACGATTCCGGATGTCACTCTCATCCCGACATTCCACTGCGGCGACGGTTACTGCGAAGCGTCAATGGGAGAGTCATATGACAACTGCTGTGCTGACTGCGTATGCCCCAGCTCAGACCAGTACTGCTACACGGGTGGCTACCTCGCCGGCGAATGCCTTAACGTGGACGACCTTTACCTCATATTTGACCACACAGAGCCGGAGGATTTCGGCTGCAGCATCATGGAGCTCAACGGGGAATGCATCTTCACCCGCGCCCTGGGCATAGAAACGCATACCATAAACCCGCCCGACGATATTGAGCTCATCACTGCATGGTATGAGAAGGATGGCGAGACGCGCAACGCCAACTGTTACCAGAGGCCGGACAGCGCCAACTTCTCCTGCTCGGTGGTCCTTGACGACCTCGATGATCCCACGGAAGGGGAGCTCAACATCACCGGCATGCTGGGCCTCACTGTCCGTTTCACCTCCAACAGTACAAAGATAGTGAAGAACATGACCACGCCTTTTGTCGTAACCGGCACCAGGACCAAGACAGACTATGTCAAGACATGCGAGTCTGAGATAGAGAGAATGGAAGACAAAATCAAGGATGTTGAAGACAAGAAAAAGATAATCGAGGCCGTCCTGATTGCGCTCTGGGGGGTTGCGATTGGTTTTCTTGTATGTTGTCTTTACCCTCCATGTAAGGAGACGGTGCGTATTGGAAAATATGATTCATGTACATTGTTCATCTTCTTCACATGCATGGCAGCTTGCGTCACCGGCATACTGCTGCCTTTTATGAGCGACATGGAAAGCCAGATAGAGACCCTGAAGACCCAGAGGGAGATTACATGCAACACCGGGAATTACGGCGGCCTCTCCTCATCAAACATCGGCTCTTTTGACACCGGCAACATACTCATGAGCGCTGCATTCAGCGTGGTTTGTGTGATATGCGCCCTTGACAAGTTTGGCCTGGGCGCTGACAAAGCCGCAGCTGCGCAGACTGGAACAGCTGCCACAGCCAGCGGTAATTCGATAACTGCTACAGAGGCGGCAGCAACCCAAACCCTGCCATCCATGCATGCAACAGTGCCCAGCTCCATTACTGCGGCAGAAGCTTCCCAAACACAAGCCCTTCCATCAATGCGCGCATTCCCTTAACTAATTATCCTGAACTACAGGCGGCGCACGATGACTATAAATCAATTTTCGCCCTGCGCAAACAAGTAACCGCAAGGCATAAACAACGATATATGAGGTCTTAACCGAACAGGCTGCTCAGTCCGGCGGCTGCTTCTTCTGCTTTCTTTTCCTGGTCTTCTTCGGTCTTCTCTTCCTTCTTGTCCTCGCCGCCAGCGGCTTCGCCACCTGCGGCAGGCGCAGCAGCTGTTGGAACCGCAGCGCTCTTTATGGCCTCTTCTATGTCAACGCCTTCCAGGCTTGAGACAAGCGCCTTTACCTGCGGATCTTCCGCTTTCTCACCCGTGGCTTCTATGACCTTCTTCAGTCCGGCCTCGTCAATGGGCTTGCCCGCAGAGTGCAGCAGCAGCGCACCGTAAACGTAGTTGACCTTCTTGGGCGCATCGCTGGCCTGCTTGGGCTGCTCTTCTGTCTTGGTTTCCTCAGCCGGTTTATCTTCGGGTTTCGCTTCCTGAGGCTTGTCCTCTTTCGCTGCTTCTTCCTTCTTGTTTTCTTCTTCTGCCATACCTAATACCTCCGCTTTTATTTCATCAGGATGTGATGATTGTCACTCTTTCTTCTCTTCTTCCTTGGTTTCCTCCGCATTGCCTTCGGTTTTCTCTCCGGCGGGGTTTTCCTGTTCCTGTTCTTCTTTGTTCCCTTCAGCAGGCTTGTCCTCTTTGGCCTCTTCCTTAGTTTCTGCCTTCTCTTCCTCAGATGGTTTTATCATGCCTGCGAGTATGTCAGCCTGCGCGCTCGCCTTGGCGAATATTGTCCCGAGCGTCTCCGGCGTCACCACATCGGTGTTTATGGCCAGCGAAAGCATCTCCAGATGGGCCTTGCTGACAAGCACTGGCATGGTCTCGGGCGTGAAGTGGTTGATGTTGATTGCCAGGTTGAACGCCTCGCTGACGGCCTTCCTGACCTCGGACTCATACTCGGACAGTGGCCTGAACATTATTGATGAGGGGTATATGGTCCCGTCCT
>CAZPUZ010000010.1:9461-10445 GCA_964589875.1 uncultured archaeon | reverse complement strand
TATCCATGCTTTTTTTCCTTTTTTCTCCAGTTCCTTTTTTGCTTTCGCCGCCGCAGCTATGCTGCTCTGGCCTGGCTTTGTTGATATCATGATGCCGAAACGCTCCAGGTCCTTGGCTTTCTCTATCTGCATCATCCTTATCCTCGCGAGCATCTCTTCTTCCCTGTGCATGTTCTCCAGACGTCCCAGTTCAAAATCAAGCACCAGCACGGGCTTCTTTACCCTCTGAGCCAGCCCCAGCGGGTGGAACCTGCCCGTGCCCATGTAGAGGAAGCAGTCTACCTTGTTGTCAAATGCCTCCGCTGCCGAGAAATCGCACCCCAGTATCTGGCCGGGTTGTTTTGCCCTCTTGGGTTTTCCGACAAACACCTGCTTGCCCAGCGACTCAAGGTGTTTTCTGGCATTGTCGATGAGATGGACGTACTGTGCCGTCGTAACCAGGCATATCCTCTTGCATGGTTTGAGCAGCTTCTTGTGCCTGTCAATGAGCTTCACCGGGCTGGCATCCATCGGAAACTCTTCGTATGCCACTGGTACTCTGGGCTTCCTGCCAAGGTCCATCTCTGAATGGCCGACATGAAGGAGCATGTCGCATCCCAAGTCCCTCGCCTCCGTGTCCTTGAGGTCGCATGCTCCGAAGCAGGGGTCGCACGAAACGATAAATTCCTTTTCAGGGAAGCGCTCTTCCAGCCTGCTGACAAAAGGCAGGATTTCCATCTTCATCCCTTCCGGTATCTGGATGAAAATCCTCACGGCCTTCGCTTTGCCAAGACTCTTCATGATTTTATTCTCTGTCTTTTCGTTGAGCATGAATATTCTTAGCGGGCATTTTTAAAACAGAAGACCGGTCCAATGGTCCACAATCCTTTTAAAGTGCCTGCCACAACTAGTAATCAATTACTATGTCCGGGGATATTTCTGAGCAAGACAAGCAGACAATGTTAGCAACCATTGAAGAGGAAGTGAACAGATATCTTGACAGCA
>CAZPUZ010000010.1:0-9451 GCA_964589875.1 uncultured archaeon | reverse complement strand
GAGGAAGGCGTCATAGAGGAGACTCTGTACAGGCATGCCAAGGAAAAGACAATGAAGAACATTAGAGAGTGGGTTAACGATGAATTCATTAATGAACATTCCCCGAACGTCATCACGGGGTTATTCGACGCTGTTAAAGAGAAGCGCTGGGAAGATATCATATTCGCATTTTCTGATGACATGCCGTTTGGCACAACTGGCATCAGGGGGCAGGCATGCTTCAATCAGGATGACGTCACAAAATTCATGAAATATGGCATTGACGCCCCCATAATCAGGGGACCAAACACCATTAACGATGTTGTCCTACTGATCAGGGCAGCGGGTCTGTCAATGTATGCAAACGACAACGGGCTTGGAAGCATCGCCATCGGATATGACAGCCGTATAAACGGGAAGGCGTTCGCCGATATCCTGGCAAGGCTATGCATCGCATATGGCATCAAGGTATTTCTGTTTGACGAATCATGCCCATATCCTGAACTCACATATGCTATACCGACCATCGGTGCTGACCTCGGTATCCTGATATCTGCAAGTCACAACGATAAACGTTATAATGGATGCAAGCTTTCAACGAAGACGGGGGCCCAGATAGATGTCGTGCAAAGGGACAAGATATACAACGACTATATCAGCAAGGTGACTACAAAAGACCTTAAGCTCAAGCCTTTGTCAAAAGCCGGTGACAAGCTCGTCTTCCTTGGCGGTTCAGAAAAGCTGGCTGACAGGAACTACTTCGGGAGCAAGCTTGTGGACATGCATACCATGCACATCAACCACATAAAGGAATTCATACTTGACAAAAAACTGCTATCCGAATGGGTGGACAGGATGAAGATCGGGTACTGTGCTTTTTATGGTGCTGGCTACAAATCAGTGCCACGGATTATGGCTGAACTCGGCTTAAAGAACCTGAAGATTGTCAATGAGATGAACAGGCTTGACGGGACATTTCCATGCTTCCATCTTTATCAGCAGCCAGACCCAGGCGACTCTGTGGCTGCAAATATCGCTGTTGAGCAATTCAAGAAGGAATATTCAGACAAGGAGTTCAACGAGCTTGATGCCATGATAACAACAGACCCGGACGCAGACCGCTTTGGATTGATGATAAAGGTACCGGAGGACCAGAAAGACGTGTATAAGCGGATATCCATGCATCCGGAAGCGCTGACAAAGAACCTCAAGGAGATAATACCGGGTTATGCTCCACGCACCGATTATAGCTGGTATCTGCTAACACCTGACGATGCACTTTCCTTGCTGTTCTGGTACAGACTGGAGAAGATGAAAGAGGAGAACAACGGAATCTTGCCCGACGCTGACAAGAGCTTCATAGCAATAAATCATACTACAACTGACACGCTCACAAAGCTTGCGAAAAAAAACGGTATCGGCGTAGTCAGGTCATGGGTCGGTTTTGTATTCCTTTCGAAATGCGTTGAGATGATATGGGATGGGGAAACGCTTGACCCCATCAAACATCACATGTTCTTGCTGAACACCATGGACATGAACAAAGAGAGGAGCATTAATTTGGGTGTGATGGAACAGAGCAGCGGTTTCACCATACTTGGTGACAAGCCCCTGCCGGGGAAATATCTCGGGGTGAAAGGGCATACCAGGGACAAGGACGGAATACTCACAACAACATTGTTGATGGAGGTCGTGGCGTATGCGAAGTCCAAAGGAAAGAATCTCATTGAACTGCTTGACGAGAACATATATCTTGATCCGGATATAGGATTCTTTGCAAATTACGTTGAATCTTCCCCGTATTGGGGACAATTTGAAGGGCCTTCCGGGCTTACGAAGAAGATAAGGATATTCAAGAAGATTGATGTGCTATATGACAAGTTCAATTCCGAAAAGGAACTGACAATAGCAGGAAAGAAGGTCGTTTCAATAGGAAGGTACGCCACCGGCAAGTACGATGAAATTCACCTTTGGAAAGGTTTCCCTGACGAAGGCCTTCAATTCAATTTTGACGAGGAGAAACTCAATTATGTAATCGTAAGGGCTTCCGGAAATTCCCATTGTATCCGATTTCATGTCCAACTGCACGCCAAGCCTGACAGGTCTAACCTCAAACAAACCAAGGCCGAACTGTATGACAAAGCAAAAGAGATTGCCACCGAGCTGCGTACACTCTGCGGAGCATAGTGGAGCAGCAGACAATACACCGGATAACGTTTATAAATGCTTCTTTCACATATCCTATATTGTTGCTTATGTGCGACTGGTGATATCATGAAGCTCAATGTTCTGGAAAAGAAGAAGGACAAGCTGAAGGTTGAGGTTGAGGGTGAAGACCACACGCTGCTCAATGTGCTGAGGGAGAACGCATGGAAGCAGAAGGCAGACCAGGCATCGTACATGATAAAGCATCCATATCTCTCCAAGCCCGAGGTCACGGTCAGGGGAGCCAACCCCAAGAAAATTCTGGCCGATGCGGCCCAGGCGGTTGTGACGGACGCCAAGGCATTTGAAAGGGAATTCAAGAAGGCCTCCAAGTAGTTTCAGATTTCATTTAGACTTGTTGTAAGCCGCGAGTATAATCCCCAGAATGACGATGACTCCTATTATTATCATGAAATTCTCCTCGCTTATGGGAGAGCCCGCAGGCAGCCAGTCCTGTATGAGCTCGGTGCCGTGGCTCACCATGAACGCCCCCAGCAGCACGAGCATGGCCAGCACCAGAGTGTAATCCCTTCCCTGGGTCCCGGGTCTGAAGATGTTGAGGACGAACTTCACGAAGAATATGGCAATGAAGAGCAGTGCCGCCCACGGCATTATGCTGATGATTATCTCGGATATGCCGGCGTTGCTGATGGCGAAGAACGCTATCACTATCGCTATGATGGCATTGACCATTCTGTTTCTGAATATGGACGCCACCTCAAGGGCGCCGTAGACCAGCGCCAGCACGAACACGAAGGGCAGAACGAATGTCATCAACTCTAATGCCATATCATCACCTCAGGCCGCAGCACGGTATTGCCTCTTGCTTATCTTCCTGATGTCTTTGGGTATCTGTATGTTCTTCTTCTTACAGGCATTCTTGTACCTGTCAACAAGATGGTTGTAGTCTTTGGCCCAGGGGACCCCTGGAATGACGCTGGCCTTTTCATAGAAATCCCTCAGCATGTGATCTATCCTGCCGCTTATCTCGTCAATGCCGTGCGCTCCCCTCTCGGTATTCTCAAGAATCGCTATCTGGTTCTCAATGAATTCAGCGTCTGCCTTCTCCATGCCCGTGGCCTTCCGCCATGCCACGCTTGCCAGCTTCTTGGTGACGCCGCCGCTGCTTAATGGCATCCCGCCGCCGCCGGAGCCTCCCCTGAAGTGGCGGAGCACGAAATAAATGATGCCGAGCAGCGGCAGGGCGAAGAACCAGAACTTCGCCACATTAATCACTATGGCATAATACCCGTTTATGACTATGAATATGAATACGCCTGCCGCGATAAGCCAGTTGAACATCCTGACCCTGGCGGCATCCCCCTTCAGCACCGAGGAGCTGATGATATACACGAACACCAGCAGGAATATGGTCGGGAACAGCAGGAAGTAGAACAACTGACCCATCAAACCGAAGCCGGCCTGCTGGCTGATGAACTGGCTGCACATTGAGGACGCGTTCGGCAGCGTGGGGTTCTGCGGACAGAGCAGCTCAACAAGGGTCTGCATCATGTCTATGGCCATACTATTATTATTGTCTCTTGAAGGTTTTATATTGGTTGTAGAAAGCTGCTAAAGCTTAAAAGCCAGAAATGCATATTTTTGTTATCGGATTGGCAGGCGTCCGGCCCGGTCTGGGATACCGGACAGTGCCGCCTTCAAGCTATTTAAACCGAAAATCCAGAAGAGAAATAATGGGGTCATTCATGATGGGGGATAAAAGAGCTCTTGTCGCCGCTTTTGCTATGGCGTTTCTTGTCATTCTGTCCACATACGCGGTCAGCAAGGAGAGCCCTTCAGGGAATTTCAGCGTTGAGCCGGAATACGTCTATTTCAACTGGACCAACGACACCATTAACATAACTTCCCACGTCAATGGGACCAATTTCACGGTGAGGAACAGCTCCACTTCAATCTATCCATTATTCTTTCAGATAACACAATATCCCCAGGGTTTGTATACCAATCTGAACAGCACAAAAAGGTCTGCATGCTTCACCCAGAGAGGATTCCTAGTCGAGAACCAAAGCGGTTCATATTCTATTTATTCATCAATTATCAACGCGACCGATAGCACGCTCTTCTTCCTGAGGCCTCATCTGTACTGCCCGCCCGGCAAGTACCAGGGAAATTTCTCGGTTTACAATTCCACCAACTTCTATTCTTCTGAAATGATCACCATCAATGCTACCATAGTCGTCCCGATATCGCTTCACAATACCATGAACCAGACAACGAAATCGGCGTTCTTCAAAGGAAGCATCACTTCAGTTCAAGCAAACGACGGAGTGTATCACTCATATTATTTCAACACGTCCCAGATAACAAATGCCGATTCGGTGACGATAAAGCTCAACCCAACCTCCGGCAACATCGACCTTTTCCTGTTTGACAGTTCAGGCAGCCTGCTCGACCAGTCAATGAACACATCAACCAATGCGGATGAGATAGTGATTGAACTGCCGGCTACCAGCGATATGTGGGAGATAAGGCTTTACGGGAACAGCAGCAGCTACAACGCCAATCTCTATTACAATACACTGAATTTCACGAACTCAACAGGCACCAATGAGATTGATTCCATTGACTTGGGAGTCTTTGACGCCAACGGCACCACAACAGGCAATTTCACATTAGTAAATGAACATTCATGGAATATTTCACCGTTAACCCAAAGCATGGAAATCTACAATTACAGGACTTATTCGGGCCATAACACTACCAACAGCTTCAGCGTGCTTGTGCCCAGCTTCGCACAGAAGATTAAGGCAGTCGTTGAATGGTTGCCGCAGGGAGGCAATGTCAGTGATTGGGATATTAATATTTCAGACCTAGACAGCAATTGCGTCGGGAATTCAGACTCCAGATATCTCACAGCAAACATCACGGGAGCCGTCCGAAAGGAGTATGTGGTTCACAATGGCCCATTCAACACCAGCAATGACGGATACTGGAATATCACGGTCTCCAACGCCTCTTATCTCCCGATACAGAACGACTACAACCTCACAGTATACATATGGGTTGATGCGTCTGAATGGCTCTCCACCAACTTCACAGACGGTGTCACCATAAGGGGTTCGGGCATTGAAAACTCCTCCATGATTGTCAATTACACGCTTGACCTTCCGGTTGACAGCCTGCTCAACGGAACATACGGCGGCTATCTGCAGTACGACAACAACAATGGATGGAAGGCCCAGCTTCCGCTTTCATTTGAGATAAGGAGCAGTACGTTAGTCATGAACAATGCACTGGGCGACACATCGACCTACAGGACCAAAAGGAACATCGGCTTCAATGAGACCTTCTCCTTCAAGATACCATATAACACCACGGGCTCCTATGATATTTATTACAATCTCACCAACTCCAGTGAGAAGCTGTACTACACCGGCAACTCCAACTACAGCATGAACTTCTCGGTCAGCGGCATCAGCAGCCCCATAAGCCCCAACACCAACAGCGAAATGACAATAACCGTGGATGTCAGCACCAATGAGACAAACAATTATCAGGGCATATACAGGGGATGGATGTTTTTCAACACCACCTCAGCCAATGTGACGAGAGCCGCGCACCCCTATCAGACGTTCAACATGACTCTTGAGGTCAATCTCACCGACTGGATAAACGTGACTGTTACCGACGTCTCGCCAATTCTTGTCAACGTGACCAACGGGACTGGAAACATCTCAGTAACATTCAGTGTGCAGCTACAGAACGGCACGGTCATATCAGGCAGCGACCAGGTCGCCAATTGGGACAGCAGCAGCTTCTCTACATTCTTTATCAGAGAAAAGAACATAACCACTTACACACAGACTCTTACAGGCAACACCACTAATGGCTCAGGCCAATACTGTGGCATGGGCGAGGATTGCGTACTCAATCTCACGGTTCCCGAAGATACGGTAGGCGGCTTCTACAACACGTCGTTCGTCGCTGTCTGGTCCACCGGAGAGAGCACGCTAAGGGGGACGGCACACATGCTGGGCAACAAGAGTCTCGTAGTGGAGGACACCGGGCTCTACCTGGTCACCAACAGTGACAGGTTCCCTGACGTAGACGAGGGAGGAGACACTAACATATTCACTTTGAACATAACAAACCACGGCCCGGCCGAGGCACAGGGCATACTGAACATGAGCTTTGACTGTGCATATGCCAGCGTTGAGGCATATGAGATGAAAGGGGGGTGTGGTGCCCAGCATACCAGTGATGGTTACTTTGACATGGATATCAGCGGCAACGGTACCGAGTCCTGTTGGTATTCATGGGAGTTCACCAGCGTCGACGATATCTCATATGATGAGCGCGAATGCGGCTTTGAGATTATATCAACCGATAACACATTCAATATAGGGGATTTCACCGGCATGGTTCTGACGGTTGAGAATGTCAGTGGCGGCGGCAATGATGATGACGACACCAGTTCCACAACGACATCATACACAGACGATGACGAGACAGCTGACTTCACATTTGAGGTCTCCATCACAGACTCACCAGAGGTCCTGAAGGCCATGCCCGGGGAGAATGCCTCTGCCATTGTTTCCGTTAAGAATACCGGCGAAGTCTCATCCTCGTTCAAGCTCGCCACGTCAATAAACAGCGGCATAAACGTGTCTGTGAACCCAGAATCCCAGAGCATAGGCATCGGCTCAACCAAGAATTACATAGTTGACTTCCATGTAACCGAGTCGGCAACCCTTGGCAACCATTCAGGGACATTCAAGGCATATGTCGCCCTGAAGACAGACGTATATGATATAGAGTCGTTCACGTTCACTGTGCTGTCAACGCCCGAAAGGGAGAGGGAGATAAACAGTTCATACCTAAACTACTCTGCCCAATACAGCTCATGCATCCAGAACTTCACCCAGATAAAGGCCAGCGGCCTGCTCAGCGAAGAGAACGTGACGCTCGCAGAATTCCTCATGAACCAGACCAGGGACATACTTGATGACATCAAGAGCGCCATCAATAGTGGCGATTATGCTACGGCGGAATCCCTGCTTTCCGATGCCAATTCAAGCCTTGTTGAGGTAAAGTCAAAGCTCAATGAACTCAGCGCCGAGAAGACCATAGCACAGACAAGGGCCATGGGAGACCTGTGGATATGGGTAGTGGTCGGTGTTGTCATTGCCGGGATCGCAGGGCTCTTCGTCTACATGCTGCTGCCTCCTCAGGGCTTAAAGGTAAGGACAGGCCAGAAAGCCAAGACGCCGGTGCAGAAGATCATGGGCATGTTCACAAAGAAGCAGACCCTCAAAGAAAGGATAAAATGCCTCTTTTCCAGGTTCAAGAGAGGCTCCAAGAAGCAGCAGGAAAAGGTAAAGAAGACCTGCAAGAAGTACGCAGAAGGTTATGAGAAGCAGAAATCAGCGGGTTACAAATTCAAATGATTATTCTCCGGCAGCGTTTTCCACAACCCTGGCATAAGCGGGTCTTGTTATCAGCAAGCCTATGAGGACGCCTACTATTGTGGTTATGGCGAAACCTCTAACGAGACCTATGCCAAGGAACATCAGAGGCAGCATGGCCGCAATGGTTGTTGAAGCTGCTCCGAATATGATGAAGAAGGCTCTCTTTATCTTTTCCTTGACAGTGTAGACCTTCCTTTCAACGCCTGTCAGTGTCTCATCAGAGATGACAATAAGCTGATCCATGCCCGTGCCTATGGCTGCTATTATGCCTCCTATCGCGGCCAGGTCAATGGTCCATGTCATCATACCAAGCAGGGGTATGAGTATGGCACCCACCCAAGCGTAGATGTCTATCTCCTGTTTCTTCCACAACGCCAAGCCCAGCACCAGAATGTTTATCGCCAGAACGGTCAACCATATGCCGGAATCATTGGTAGAGGCTATGCCCAGTATTATTATGACCTCGGAAAGACCGGTCAGAACAAGCGGCACCGCGACCTTTATCTTCCTGTATCTTATGAATATTATCACCATCACCACAGCAGCCGCCAAGACAGCGGCATATACCGCAGAGGACAGGAAACCCGCACCCAGGGTAGGGGATATGACGTCAACAGATGCCGTCTCCAGCTTGGTTGGTAGCGCGCCTGACCTCAGCACTGTCTGGAGCCTGAGCTTCTCATCAACCGCACCTTCCTTGTCCTCTCTATAGCCTGTTATTTGCGGGGTTGATATTGCCTGGCCCTGGAGTTCCGCCGATATCCTTAATGTGGATACTATATCACCATCAAGGTAAAGCAGTATCTCAGTGTCCTTGAGATACTCGTCCCCGGAATTTATGTCAATGTATCTGGGCACCCCAGCAGTCACTTCGGCGAACTTCTGCGCCCCTTCAGAGGATATCTGTATGGTGAAATAGAACCTGTAACCCCCGCCCTGCAACGGCACCAAGCCCGAATGCTGGGGGTCGGAGAATACTATCTCCACATCGTCCCCGTCCAGAACGTCGGCCAGGAATATGAGGGCGTCCTCCGTCCTGTTGATATACCTGAAGTCCATGCCCTCAAGCGTGAAGGTCCCGTTCTCCTCTATACTGGTGCCGTTGATAATTATCCCATTGCCGGAAGTTTCTACATTATACATATCAGAACCAAGCTGGAACTCCCCCACACTGTCTTCAAGCTCTACGGGTTTGGTAATCCTGGCCTCAAACTTGCCCTGGCTTGACAAAAGGTCCTCAACGACCTGCCTGCCGATGCCCGCGGCTTCAACCTGTATGAAGTAGCCGTCAGTGCCCTGTATTGAGGAAAATTTTATCTCCCTCAGACCGTACAGGTTGGCTCTTGTCTGCAGAGTGCCCATCACCTGTTCTATCATGCTTGCACTGGTATTCTTGTCCTCGGGCTCCAGTATTATCCTCGTCCCACCCCTGAGGTCCAGGCCGAAATCAAGGTTGTTCTTCTCTATGTCCATGACTTCTATTCCCAGCGAGGTTGAGTTGCCGATATCTACCTCATACTCCTTCAGGTTGGCCACCAGTGTCACTTTGTCTTCCAGGTCGGCGGTCAGGTCTCTCCACTGTTCAGCATCACTAAATCCCATGCCGTTGACAGATGTGATTATCATGCCTTCCTGTATTATGTTCTTGGCCGGGGACTGTGCAGAGACGTAAAGCACCTCAACCCCCTCCCTGCCGTAGGGATAGGCTTTCAATCCTATGGCGAAAATGGCACCGAGGACCGTAACCAGCAGAAGAATGAGTCTCCAGTGCTTAATCATCGGACCACCTCATACCAATCCCCTCGCCTCCATGTACCATCTAAGCAGAACGGAATTCT
>CAZPUZ010000009.1:0-11460 GCA_964589875.1 uncultured archaeon | reverse complement strand
TTCCACCCTTTACGGGCGCGAAGTGCTCACCGTGTACGCCGAAGATTTGGACGGTGGGAAGAGTCTGCGGAGGAGTGATTTCGCGGAGGCTGTCAAGAAAGGCAAAAACACCATTGTCCTGGAGGATATAGCTACGACCGCGGGCTCCATCAAGGATACCATCAGGGCCGCCAGGGAAGCCGGGGCCATGGTCATCGGAGCCGTTGTGTTCATAGACAGAGGGCAACTCATAGCGAGCGGCCTGGACGTTGAATATCTCCTTGCCTGCTATTCCCCACCGAGACCGGAAAAATGGGACCGTCATAAATGCCCTCTATGTGAGCAGCACGGTGTTGAATCAGTGTCCACTGAGTTGGGCAAGGGCCGGCAGTTCCTGAAGCTGGTGGATGCTTCCCGGAGTGAGCAACTCAGGCGGTCCCGGCAGGGGCAGCAAGCCCCTGCTTCTTGAGCAGCTGAACATAGGCGTCCAGGGGACGCTCTTTGATGGGAGGTTCTCATTCAGCGGCATGGTGACCCACATCATCCGGCTCCCGGGAGGCGCCGGGAAGATGCTGGTCGTGCTGAGGGTCGGGGAGAAATCCGTCGGCGCGTTCATCGCCGACAAGCAATTCTTCGTGGAGAAATGAACAAACAATGACAATCATACAGGAAGGAGCAGGTATCATGACGAAAACGCTGCCGAAAGCTTTGACAGAAACCAACGTGCCTGGATGCAATGTAACCAGAGGCAAGGTCAGGGACATCTACGACATCGGGAACGGGAAGATGGTCATAGTCACCACTGACCGCATCAGCGCCTTTGACGTGGTGATGAAGACAGGCATCCCGCTGAAAGGCGTGGTGCTCACCCAGCTCAGTTTGTTCTGGTCTGACATGCTGAGTGCGTTGTGCAGGAACCATGTGTTGGGCAGGAACCACGCAAGCATGCCGCCGGAATTCAGTACCAGTGTTTTCAGCGGCAGGTCTGTTCTGGTTAGGAAGCTGAATCCTCTCCCGGTGGAGTGCATCGTCAGGGGCCACATAACCGGCTCCGGGTGGAAGAGCTACAAGAATGGTGGAACAGTATGCGGCATCAGGCTCCCGGACGGACTGGAGCAGTGCCAGAAGCTCCAGAATCCCATATTCACCCCCACTACCAAGGCCGGGCTTGGAAAGCATGACGAGAACATCACCTTTGAACGGATGGGTCAAATTGTAGGTATGGGAACGGCAAGAATGGTGAAGGCATTGTCGCTGCTGCTGTACAACAATGCCTACGAATATGCCCTCGGGAAGGACATCACCATCGCGGACACCAAGTTTGAGTTCGCTGTGGCGGACGGGAGTCTGGTGCTCATTGACGAGGTCCTGACTCCCGACTCGTCGCGCTTCTGGCCGGCCGACAAGTTCCAGACCGGCCGTGACCAGGAGAGCTTTGACAAGCAGTTCGTCCGCAGCTACCTGGAGGAAACCGGGTTTGACAAGTCCGGGCCGGGGGTTGAGCTGCCGGACGATGTCGTCGCGAAGATCTCGGAGAAATACGTGGAGGCATTTGAACGCATTACCGGAAGGCAGTTTAGTTACTGACAGCATGGTTAATCGGGCAATACCAAGGAGATGCTGCCTATGAATGATATTGCAGAAGGATACGAGAATACCAATGTTGTCTTTACCCTATACGGTAGAGACGGAAAAATCATGGGGAATTGCATGGCCAATGGCGTGAACACCATTGGCATGTTGGCCGGTATGAAGATAGACCCCGAGAGTGTTCCTGAAATCTGCTTTATCAGCAATCTCAGCGCCGGTTCAATCCTTGAAATCGTGGAAAGCGTGGCTGCGAAGAGGAACGCTGCAGCAGTGCCCAGCAGCAATCCGATTGACGTCAGGTCTCTGGAAGACGGCGAAGCCGTTCGCGTGGTTTCCGGCTATCCCGTGGGAGATCCCGGGAATCTGAAAATGGCCTCAATCTCCGGCAGGAAGATGGGCATGGTTGAGATAGGGCCCCGCAATACACTCTTCGTCGTCTTCCTGCTCTCCGGGGATGATTGCATAGTCGCGGTGCCGTGGGTCACGACTGCCGTTGCCAAGGACCATGCGACGAGCTAGGTGAAATGGGAACGTACATGTTATTTTTGGAGGATTGTGCGATGATGCCGCAATTGTCATCCAATGCTGATAGGGGCTTGATAGTGGCCCTTGATGGCATGGATCAAGACCATGCCATTTCAAGGGCCGGTGAGCTGAGGGAGACGGGCTGTTCCTTCAAGGTGAATGACCTCATGACCGCGCTCGGGGTTGGCGCAGTGAGCATGCTGTCGCCGTTTGGCCCGGTAATGGCCGACCCCAAATGGTACGACGTGAAGAACACCATGAAGAATCACATGCTCAAGATTGCCCCGACAAAGCCGAAGTTCGTGACAGTGCATGCCTGCAACACCATGGACGCCTTGGAGGCGGCGCAGAGAGTGGCTAAGCTGAACGGGATATGCCTGCTCGGCGTCACGGTCTTGACGACGTATGATACGGACGAATGCAGGTCTGTATTCGGCAAGACACCGAGGACAAAGGTCAGGGAGTTCGCTCTGCGGGCCCTTAGTATCGGCATTCAGGGAATCGTCTGCTCTGCCAAGGAAGCTAAGATGCTGAGAGGGATACCCGGAATGCAGGATGTCATCCTCATCACACCGGGCATCAGGCCAAAGTGGGCAACCAATCCCGATGAGCAGAAGCGTGTGACAACCCCGGCACAGGCGATAAGGAACGGCGCCAATATGGTGGTTGTCGGCCGTCCGGTGAACAATGCCAGAGATTACGGTATGACACCGAAGGAGGCCGTGGAATCCATATTTGAAGAAATTCGTGCCGCTTGATTATTTGGATCACTGGCCGGAATGCCATTTCATTGTTTAAGTACTAAGGAGGTGCGAAGAATGAAGCCAGCAAGCGGTGACCACAACAATAAGAAAACCCACTGTAACTTCTGCAGAAAGAAGACGATAACCAAAAACGGCCGCTGCGAGAGCTGCGGGAAGCCCAAGAATTAGAGAGATAAGGAAGGAACATATGACGACGACAATGATGGAATCCCCGGCCGGAACCAATGCCGACTTACTGCTGGACAATGGGGACGGAGACTTGAGTGGTTCGTATACAACTCTGACGGCATTTGGACAGGGGACAAATGCCAGGTCCGGGGAGCCGCCCCCCTGAACGAACCGCGAACGAAAACATGACCGCTGCCATTGGTATATTCTGGTGGCTGCGGTTATAAATTGTCAATTAAAAGGTATATAAGATAATCTTTTAATGAATAAAGACCAGAACAATTCATGAAGAAGGTTCTCGGGCATGACAGCTGGGACAGCCTCTACTCTGAGAGAAAGCTGAAAAGAATGCCCTGGTTTTATCCCAGGCTCGACCCTGACCTTGATGATGCCCTTAAGAAACTGGGAATCAAGAGAGGCAGGTTCCTTGACGTGGGCACGGGTCCGGGTACCCAGGCCATCAGGCTCTCTGAGATGGGTTTCGATGTTACGGGAACCGACATATCAGAATCAGCTATTAGGAAGGCAAGGTCTCTTGAGGGCTCGCGGGAAGTCACGTTCGTCGTTGACGACATGCTGGATTCCAGGCTGGCTGGCGGCAGCTTTGAATATGCGCTTGACAGGGGCGTGCTGCATGTAATTGAGCCGGTCAGAAGAGACGTTTACGTGGAATCGGTCAGGCATGTCATGGCCGAGAACGGGCTGCTCTTCCTGAAGTGCTTCAGTTCAGAGGAGCCGGGAGAAAAGGGGCCGCATAAGTTCTCGGCTGATGATATAAGAAGCCTGTTCTCCGGGGGTTTTGAAATCCTTTCAATAAAGGATACTGTCTATCACGGCATAAGGCAGCCTTTTCCCAGGGCTTTGTTCTGCGTCATGAAGAAGAAATGAAGCATGATTGACGCGTCGGAATGTGGCATCATTCGAGAATGAGTCCCATGCCGGCATCCTTCAGCACCTGTGCATGGTCAAATGCCAGCTCTCTGGTCTTTATCTTCCTGAAGTACCTGACGTCAGAGGTGGCGTCCAGCGGCTTCATTTTCCCGCCTGTTATCCTGCAGAACCATGATATGTTCACCACGTGCTTTCTCGGGTCCCTGTCAGGTTTGGAATAAACCCCTATTATCCTTATCGGTTCAACCTTCAGCCCTGTCTCCTCCATGAACTCCCGCCTGAGTGCATCCTCCACCCTCTCGCCGTAGTCAACGAAACCGCCCGGCAGGCACCACTTGCCCATGAAAGGCTCCCCTGAACGCCTGGCCAGCAGTATGCCCTTTTCGCTGTCAGAGACCAGGCCATCCGTGGCCAGTGAGGGGTTCCTGAAATGCTGTTTCTCTTCGGGGTTTGATGTAATTGTCATATCACCATCACCCTGACCAGGTCAACAAGTGCTATGAATCCGAACAGCCAGCCATACTTTATTGCATGCTCTATCCTCAGCCTTGCGAATATGACCCTGGCAACGGTAAGGACAGCGAGCACGCCAAGGCTCTTGATGATGAAGATAGTGAATCCCGCAATACCGGTCACGGAGCCTCCCAGGAACAGGGCCACGCCGAGCGCTATAAGCACGAAGAGCTTGCATGACTTCGTGAGCTCAAGGAGAGCCAGGCGGAACCCCGAGTATTCTGTGCTGTAACCGGATACAATCTCCTGGTGCGCTTCCGGGATGTGGAACGGCGGCAGCTCAACCTTGATGGCAACCGCGGCAAAATACGCGATTGCCGCCAGCGGGAAAGAGAATCCAAGCCATGGCAGAACTGACTGGGCCTGGAATGCGCTCACGGACCGCACCGACATTGTACCAAGATAGACCAGAGGCACCAGCATGGACGCTACCAGCGGGAACTCATAACCCAGCATCTGGATGATACCCCTTGCGGAGCCGGCAGAGCTGTAAGGGTTGGATGAAGCAAACCCTGCAAGATACATGGAAAGCGCGGCAAGGACGAGGAAATAGATGATGAATAGGAAGCTGCCCGGGACCTCAATAAGAGTGATACCGGCCATGGGAATGAGCAGCCCGGTCACCAGTGCAGAGGCAAGGGCCACGACGGGCCAGGCAGTATACCCCGTCCTGGCATTGTCGGGAACTATGCTCTCCTTGCCGAACAGCTTGAGAGCGTCAAAAAAGGGCTGCCAGACAGGCGGTCCTATCCTGCTCTGCATCCTCGCTGCAAGCTTGCGATGGATGCCGTACCAGAGCAGACCGAAGACTAGGACGAACAGCATCCCGGGGTATGTTATTACGCTGAGAACGTGGATTAGAGGGCTCATTCAACCCCCTCCAGGATGACAGCCTTGCTGAAGCCGCCATGCTTTCTGAGCTTGTACTTGCGCATCCTCTCGACGTTCTGGACGGATATCTCCCTCTGCTTCATGTAGGTGTTGATGGCTTCCATTATGTCGATTATCTCTTCAAGTTCCTGGTCCTGCGTAGTGGCCTTCCTCAGCTCCGAAGCCTCAGCCAGAATCTTCTCTTTCAGCGCGGAGATAAGTTCATCCTTGGTGGCGGTCCTGGTCACGGGTTTCATCCCCTTCTTCTTTATCAGCTTGGGCGTCTTGTCCCTTACCAGCCTGTCTTTCTTTGACACTGCGGCCGGTTTTTTCTTCCCGTGCTTCCTGGCATGCTTCTTCCTGCCGAAAAGACTGAACCCCATTCATCTCTCCCCCATCTTTTTAAGATAAGTCTCATTTACAGTCTTAGTGTCGCCGGAATTTATATCCACGAGAGTGACCCTGTCCGTGCAGGAGAAGCACGGGTCAATGGAGCCCACTATTACGGGGAGGTCGGCAAGCTGCTGCTCCCTGAGCATGGGCGGCAGGGAAAGGACATTGGAGAAGCTGGGCGTCCTTATCCTTATCCTGTCAGGCTTGTCGGTGCCGTCAGACCTGCCATGATACACGAGTTCGCCTCTTGGCGCCTCTGTTATGCACATGGCCTCGCTCTCCGGGACGGTCAACGGGGCCTTTACCCTGATGCCGCCTTCGGGCAGTCTTTTCAGGGCCTGCTCTATTATGCTGACAGCCTCGGGTATCTCAAAGGCCTTCTGTATTATCCTGGCATTGACGTCGCCCTCGTCCCTGGTGATTACGTTCCAGTCCCTGATTTCATGGTAGGCCGCGTATGGCATGTCCCTCCTGACGTCATAATCAACTCCCGAGGCCCTCATGATGGGCCCCTGTGCCGAGTACTTGTTGGCGTCTTTCCTGGAAAGCAGGCCTATGCCTTCTGTCCTCTTCAGCACCGCCCTGTCCCCTGAGAAGACCTTGACATAGTAGCGAGCCCGGTCCCTGAGATATGGCATCTTCCTGAGTATGGAAGCGGCAGTGCCGGCCGACATGTCCTGCCTTACGCCGCCCACCGTTGGCATGGCGTAATTGACGCGGTTGCCCGAGAGCTCTTCCAGAATGTCCATGACATATTCCCTGTCCTTCCAGGAGTACTGGAACACTGTGTCAAGTCCCATTTCGTATCCCATCACGCCAAGGAACATGAAGTGCGAATGCAGCCGCTCAAGCTCAAGCACAATGGTCCTGATGAAGCGTGCCCTGTCCGGTATCTCAAGCCCCAGCATCATGTCAACCATCTGGCAGTAAGTGACGCTGTGGATTCCAGAGCATATCCCGCATATCCTCTCAGCCAGGTATATGTTCTGGATGTAGTTCCTGCGCTGCATGAGCTCCTCTATGCCGCGGTGCATGTAACCTATGTTGACTTCAACGTCAGCAATCGTCTCGCCGTCCACGTGGACCATCAGGTTCTCGGCTTCCACGTACATGGGATGCTGCGGACCCACCGGGAGCGTGTACGTCTTCCTTTCCTTTCCATACTCTTTCATGCTACCAGTCCTTATACCATCCTGCTACCTTCGGGCTTTCAGGAAGGTCAAAATGCGGGACATATGGCTTGATGTCAATCACGGGCGTGCCGTCCATGGCGTCCAGTCCCGTCACCCTGATAGTGTTGCCCTCTATCCCTGTTATGTTCACGAGCCTCATGCCTATGTGGTTGGGCCTGAACTGGCTGCGCGATGCCAGGACGCCGACCTTTGGAAGCCCCTTCATCTCCGGCGGGCCGGGGTGCGTCACGGGTTCAATGCGGTCAGCCTTGTGCAGATGGAACAGAATCCAGGCATGCGAGAATTCCTCCAGCCCTTTCAGCATGCCAACACAGTAATCTTCAATGATTATCTTGGATGACTCTCTGAAGCGCCTTCCTTTCAGGCACGCCATCTCAAGCTCCTCATGGTGCTTGTATGGCGATTCCACGTGGCCTATGGGCATCAGCCTTATCATGCTGTTCCCTCCTTCTTCAAAGGCTCCTTGGGGGTATTGCCTGCGTAAAGCAGCCTCTCCATCCGCGGATGGCCTTCAAACACTATGCCGAACATCTCGAACTGCTCCCTCTCAAAGAACAGCGCCCCGGGGAAGAGCCTGGTGCATGTCGGCAGCCCGGGTGCGGACCGCGATGTCCGTGTCCGGATAGTGAGCTGCCTGTTGCCTATCACGAACGTGTACATGACCTCAAAGAACCTCTTGCCGTCATCATAGACCGACAGGTCGCTTATCCTCGGGGTGGCCTCTCTGACTATATCCAGCGCTTTCATTATGTCCTTGCTGCTCACGTCAATCCAGACGGACCGGCTGTCCTGCCTGTATATGCTGCCGCCTATCTTTGCCATGTTCTCCGGCAGATTCAGCAGCTTTTCCTTTTCAGGCTTCTTTCCTGCAGCCGCTATCCCTTCTTTGACTTGCTTTTCCATATGTCCAATCCTTTGATTATGCCGTTTATTATGTTTTCCGGCTTGGGCGGGCATCCGTAGACGTAAACATCAACGGGCATTATCCTGTCAAGCGGCCCGACTATGTTATAGGAGTCATGGAATACTCCCTTGCTTATGGCACATGAACCCACCGCTATGACGACCTTGGGCTCCGGTGTCTGCTCATATATGGTCTTTAGCTGCCTGCTTATCTTCCTGGTCACAGCCCCGCCTATTACAAGGATATCCGTGTGCCTGGGATTGTTCTTGCTGACGATGCCGAACCTCTCCACGTCAAACCTTGGAGTGAGCGCGGCGAACGTCTCTATGCTGCACCCGTTGCATCCGCCCGTGTCAAAATGGAGCATCCATGGCGATTTCATCCTTGCATGGCTGACAGCCTTGTCAACTAAACGATATATAGACTTTCTCATATACTCACCACATTAGCAGCAGCCACAATATTATTATTAGCATGCCGGCGAATATCCAGATCATGTACCGGGACAGTTCTCCGCTGTGCCATTCGCTCAGCTTCTGGATGCCGAGGCTTCTGACCAAAGAGCCAAGCAGGGATGACTCGGGCATGGACATTGCTGACGGCCGGATGGCCTCCCCGCAGGAATATGTGCGCGACCTGGCTGAACCCCTGCCCTTCCTTGCGTACCTGGAACTCGCGTATGACGCCGCGGCTATGAGAGTGGCCGCTAGCAGGAAGGCCAGCAATGCAGGCTGGAGCCATATCATATCCATGTTACCATCTTTGATCCACCGGCAATCAATGCAAGTGGATTCTTTCGTCAGCTTAAAACGTTTGCTATGTACGGAATGTTGTTCAACGAACCCGATGCGAATTCAGCGAGCTGCATCCCCAGATGGGGAGCCACGCCGAGGATGATGCATGCCGCTGCCAGCACTACTATTGGCAGCAACATGGACTTTGGCAGCCTTGAGCGCCTGTGCTCAGATGGGCCGAGGAACACCACGCTGTATGCCCTTACGCCGTACATGAGGGCTATTACGGAAATTACGGCCGCGAATGCCGTTATCAGGGGCGACACAGCCAGCGCGGTGACATATATCATCCATTTTGATGCGAATCCGTTGAGGAAAGGGATCCCGGCATTCGCGAGCACCCCTACAAGGAAGCACAGCGAGAGTGTCTTGCTGATACCTGACATGCCGCTTATCCTGGACATGTCATCCGTGCCTGTCTTGTGTATGACGGCACCCGCGGACAGGAAGAGCAGCGCTTCAATCAGGGCTATGTTGATCATGTGGAACACTGCAGCATTCAGGCCGTCGGGCACGAATCCGCCTATGCCTAACGCGACAAATACATAACCGGTCTGTGAGATGGCTGAGTATGCCAGCAGCCTCAGCAGGCTTCTCTGGTGGACGGCCAGCAGCGACCCAATAAGCATGGTGACCATTCCAAGTCCGATGAACAGCCAGTACACGGCCTGCCCGTAGCCGGTGAACACTGTGAAGAGTATCCTCATGACGGCGAAGATGCCGATGAATGCCGAAGCCGATGACAGGACGGCTCCCACCGTGGCAGGAGCGGCTGACACTGCGTCAGGCTTCCACGCATAGAAAGGGAAAATCACAGCCTTTATTCCAAGGCCCGTTATCAGCAGACCCATGCAGATGGGTATGACAGGGCTTGAGATGCCGGCCAGCTTGACCGCCAGGTCGGCCATGTTGAGCGTGCCTGTTGTTCCATAAAGCAGCAGCGTGCCCAGGAGGAACATGGAGGTGCTGAACGAGCCTATTATCAGGAACTTGATGCTTGCCTCTATTGACCTGGTGCTCTTGTAGTATGCAGTGAGCAGGTAAGATGAAAGTCCGACTATCTCCAGGAACACGAACATGTTGAATATGTCTCCTGTATGGGCTATGCCCATGAGGCCTGCCAGGAGCAGGCAGAGAAGCGAATAGTATTCCATCTTCCTTCTCTTGATGAAACGGAAGGAGAAGCAGGAGACAATAGCCCCTATGAACGAGACCATCATGACGGCTACCATACCGATGCCGTCCACTGCTATGGTTATTCCTGCCGGCGCGGGCCAGTCCTCCATCTGGTGCATAACCATGCCGCTCTCAAGGACAGCAGGGATTGTTGGGATTGCCATGGCCAAAGCCATGAGTGTCGCTGCCACGGCTATGTAGGGCACGTAGCGCTCCCTCTTTATGCTGATAAGAGGCATTACGAACGCAGCCACCAGCAGAACCATCATAGAGTAAAAGGAATATATCATGCTAACCTCTCAACCTCCTCAGTTTCTTGGATTCAATGCTTCCGGTCTTGTTGTATGCCTGGACTATCAAAGACAACGCGACAGAAGTCACGGAGAAACTTATCACTATGGATGTCAGTACAAGGGCCTGGGGCAGCGGGTCCGCTGCAGACTGGGCGAAGTTTTCCATGCCCAATGTGGTGAGTATGGGTGCTATGCCTCCCGCCCTGTAGCTCATGGCAACTGCAAGCAGGTGTATGCCGTTTGTTATCACCGAGAGGCCGATTATCTTCTTTATCAGATTATCCTTGGCCATCAGCGCATAGCTGCCGGCTGCTATCAGGACAATCACAATCACGTACGGAAACATGTCACTTCCTCACCACTGAGTATATTATCATCATTATGGCCGTCATGACCATGAAGGAGCCTGCGAGGTTGGTCAATGGCGTGAAACCGCCGCTCCACAATCCCATCAGTGTCTGGGTTCCAAGGAACCATTCCCTGAGCATATAGGACATGCGTATTATCACAAGGAATAATATGATGGCCGATGCGCTCTTGACTGCTATGAGCTTGTTATGGGTCAGCCGGTACTCAACATCCTTCTTGTTGTATGAAATCACGAGCAGGGCGAAAGCCGTTCCTATGACCGCGCCTGCGGGGAACCCTCCTCCTGGTGTGAGATGGCCGTGAAGCGCTATATAGAGGCCGAAGACGAGCATGAGCGGGAACATTATCCTGCTAATGCTTTTGACTATGACGTCCATGGAATTCCCTCCTTACCACAAGCACAACACCTACAGCTGCGGTGAACAGCACTATCTCCTCGCCCATTGTGTCATACCCTCTGAAGTCCCAGACAATGGAGTTGACTATGTTGGCGGACCCGGTAGAATGGCTGCCGTTCTCCAGATAGTGCATTGAGACTTCCCTGTTTTCCCAGTCACCGAAGGGAAGGGAGGCCGCTGCTGTGAGCAGGACGGCCCCGAACACAATGACCAGGAAGACAACGCCCTTGCTCATTGCTCCAGCCTCCTGGTCTTGCCTATAGCCACGAGGTATATGACCGTGGTGAGGCCGCCGGTGACTGCAATCTGCGTGACAGCGATGTCCGGCGCCTGGAGAAGCAGGAAGATAAGGGCCAGCGAGACATCCGCTATGGCAAGCACTATGACAGCGTGTAGCAGGTCCTTTGTGAACAGCGCTGCGACTGAAGCAACTGCCAGCACGATAAGGGAGGCTTCAAGTATCATCGCTTTTCCTCCCGGTCGCGTGAAACGGGCCTGATGCCCGATGAGTGGGCGCGGCTGGCTATGGCATGCTGGGCGGTAGGCCCGGTGAGCAGCATTATTATGATTATTATCAGCGTCTTGAAGAAATGTGCACCAAGCAACTCCCTGCTGAACATGAGGGCTAACATGGCAAGGC
>CAZPUZ010000008.1:0-11601 GCA_964589875.1 uncultured archaeon | reverse complement strand
GGCGGTGCACCTTCTGAAGGAATACGGGTCTAGGAACATCATAGTGACGCAGGGGATGCGCGGGTCGTGGCTGTTCACTGAGGAAGGGAAATTTACCATAAGGGCTTTCAGGCCGGAAAGTCTAGCCGACCCTACGGGAGCGGGAGACTCCTACATGGCAGGCTACCTGGCAGCAGGCGGGTTCATAAGGGATGCCGTACGCAGGGGCGAATTCGCTGCCATGACCGCGACAATGTCAATAGAAAACAATGGGCCTTTCAGCGGCACGCGGGAGCAGGTACTTGCCAGGCTCAGGATTGCAGGTGTGCCGGCCTGAGAAATCAGCTCTGCTGCGCCTTTGACTTTCTCCCGGCCAATGACCGGGCAGATATTATAACCGCGGATACAAACAAAGACAGCAGTATTATTGTGAACATCATGCTCACATTCTGCAGCAGGCTTGGATTCATCAGCAGGTTTATCCCGAACAGGAATATTATCATTCCTGAGACCAGCTTCAGTTTCTTAACGCCTTCAACAGTGAAGCGCTTGGCGCCCAGGGTCGCTGCAAAGAGCACCACTATGACGGCCAGGGGTATGACGTACATGATGTTGTAGAATGCCAGGTACATGTAGTACTGGATTCCGGGCAGGTTCTGCATCGTGAGTATCCTTGTGTAGACCAGCGGGAAGCCGACCGTGCACAGCAGCTCGTAAAGGTTGACCGTTACCGCAATAAGGACGGTACCTGCTATGAGGGCAGGCAGCGTTTCCGCCTTGGTGAGCATGTTCTCCACGCGCTTGGTGAACTTTATCTTGTCCTTTGTCGGAAGGGTGAGCGAAACGCCCTTCTTGAAGAAGAAGTAATCCTTCATGTTGATTAATCCCGCGGCCGTTGCCACGAGTCCCGCGAAAATTGTGAGAAGGACTATCTCTGACCCTATCAGGAACACGTTAAGCCACGCGGACATGAAGAGGAAATATATGAAGGCAGAGAAGAACACGAAGACGCTTCCCACTATCAGTATCCTCTTCCTGGACCTGGCATATATCATTGCAGCGAGCAGGAACGTGAGGATGAAGAAAGCGCAGGGATTGAAGCCGTCTGCAAGGCCTATCAGGACCGTAAGCAGAGGCAGCGATGTCTCTGCCAGGTCAACCCTGCCAAAGAATGGCAGCTCTATGTAATCAGTCTGGTTGCCGCCCGGGTTACTTCCGTTTGGGTTGCTGGAATTGATGGTTACAATGTCATTGTAATATAACAGCCAAGAATCCTCTATCATGATTCCGTTGTCGAAGTCTACCTCATTGTAAGCGATGGGAACGGGTTCCGGGATGACGGACTGGATGTTGTGTTCAGATGTGTCAATGGCCTGCTGCAGGTCTTCCGCAGACAGCAGCTGTCTGAGAAAGTCGCTGGAAACTTCGCTGCCCTTCTCCCTTATAAGGAGCCTGTTGCCTGACCATATCTTGAGCGGCTCGCCCGGGATTGAGTTCAGGTCAATGTCCTCAAACCTCTGCCCGCCATCTATCATGCACTTGTTACCCCTGAGCGAGCCGATATCAACCTCCGGGATTTCCATGCGCCCGCCCACTATCTGGTCCTCGCTGATGAACATCCGGGGGACAGCGGATATCTGGTTGTACTGCTGCGCATATGATCCCAGGATGGCAGCGTTAGGGTCGCCCCAACTCTCGAACATGTATTCTATTACAACCAAATCCTCATGCTGGCTGGTCCATTGCTGCAGCACTATAGGATCAGTTATCTCGCAGTTATGGCAGAACGTGGCCGTGAAATATACCAAGCAGTTGGTCTCAGCAGAATCCTGTGCAAGCGCATGCGGCACGCTCAAAGCCACCACCATGACAGCAAACGCAATCACTTTTGTCCATCTCATGAGAGCTTGTTAAACTGAAACCATATATAAATTTAAGTTACGGAATGTGAAACTAAGAGCATGGAACACTCCAAGAAGGTCATCACCGGGGCAATGGTGATAGTGATATTCGTTCTCATAGTTTCCATGAGTTCATGGTACGTCTGGAACGAGATATACTTCGGCGACATCTGTTCCTGTGCCCTGCCCCTGCCAATACTAATACCCGTCCTGGCATCGGTTGGCCTGCTTGCGGGTACGGTGATATACTACATATTCTCGCCTGACGGAAAAGGAAGGCCCGGCGGCGATCCCCTGGTCCTGATGGAACCCGATGAGAGAGCGATAATGAAGGTGATCATAAGCAACGGGGGGAAAGTGCCCCAGTCAAGGATAGTTGAAGAAACCGGGCTGTCAAAGGTAAAGGTCTTCAGGACAATAGAGAAGCTGAAGAGAAGGGAAATAATATGCAAGGAGAAGTTCGGCAAGACCAACAATATAAAGCTCTGTGACAATACCGGGAAGATATGGGCTTAAACAAGATTCGCGTTTTCCAGTATTTCCCGGAAAAGCGGCTCAAGTTCTTTCTTGTGCTCAATCACCGGAGTCATGCCGACAAGCGCTTCCACAAAAGCCTTGTCGTAAGGCAGTTTCCCTAGAATCTTCACATTCTTGTCCTTTGCAAGTTTTTAAATTTCGGCCGTGAATGAATGACTGAGATCGTGCTTGTTGATTACTATGCCGTATTTCACCCCGAAGTGCTCCACAACATCCAGTGCCCTCTTCAGGTCGCTCAGCGCCGCCGGGCTCGGCTCGGTGACCGCAATCACATAGTCGCTGCCCCTCACCGACGCTATCACCGGACATCCTATGCCTGCCGCCGAATCCACTATCATCATGTCCGCGTCAAGCCTGGCTGCCCTTTCCTTCACAGCATCAACGACCTTTCCTGAGCCGCTCTCCCCCATCTTGAGCTGCCCCGATACCAGAGGGAAGCCGTATTTGGTCCTGGCGGCGCTTATGACACCGTTCTTGACCTTCTTCAGGCTGATGGCGTTTTGCGGGCATACGAGCTTGCATGCGCCGCAACCCTCGCAGAGGAAGCCGTTTATCTCAGGCCTGCCATTTTCTCCTTTCCGGGAGATTGCCGAGAACGTACATACGTCAATGCATTTCTCGCAGGAGATGCACTTGCTCTCGCTGATGTACGCCTTGTAGTTGGTGGCTATCTCTTCTGCCTTCTCCGGCTTTCCTGCTCCAAGGACCAGCGCCAGGTTGGACGCGTCAACGTCGCAATCCGCTGCCACTATCCTGTTTTCTCTGGCAAGCAGAACGGAAAGTGAAGCCGTTAGTGAGCTCTTCCCTACCCCGCCTTTGCCTGAAAGCACTGTTATGGTCTTCATGCCACCGCCTCCGCTATCTTCTTAATCGCGGGATGTTCCATTGGTTTGCCGGAGGCGTATCCTTCCGCGATGGCTTTGTCGTATGGTATCTCCGCTATCACATCTGCCTTGAATTCACCGCAGCTTTTGCGGGTTTCTCCTGTGTCGGCGATGTCCGAGCGGTTTATCACAGCTTTGGATTCAATCTTAAGCTTGCTCAAAAGCTCAAGTATGAGCCTCATGTCATGGTTACCGAGAGGAGTCGGTTCAGTGACTACTACGGCAATCTCAACCCCAATCAGGGCTGCTATGACAGGGCAATGGGCGCCTGCTGCAGTGTCTATTATGATGTAGTCGTAATCCTTCTCCAGATCTTTCACATGTCTTTTAGCAGCGTTGACGACGATGCTGGACTCCTCAATCCCGGGCCTTATCCTGCCGGTTATTATGTCAACCCTGCCACTGCCCCGGAGAATCTCACCTATTGACTGCCGCTTCTCTGTTATGGCATCGCTGGGACAGGCAAGCCTGCAGGCCCTGCATCCTGTGCACTGGTCTGCGACCAGGATAGGATACTTGCCTTTCACCTGGACTATGGCGTTCTCCATGCAGACCTCTGCGCACCTGCCGCATTTCGTGCATTTGTTTTTGTCAAACTCGGGAATCATGGTGGTGACATCCCTGACCTTCTTCATCTTCGCTGACAGTATCAGGTCATCGTTGGGGCAGTCCACGTCCATGTCCATGAGGAGGACCTTGCCTTTCTTGGAAAGCTCAACAGCCAGCGCTGTCGCTACAGTGGACTTTCCCGTTCCTCCCTTGCCTCCGGTAACTGCTATCTTCATCTCTTTCCACCTTTAACGAAATCTTTCATCCTTTCAAGTGTTTCCCTGCTGAGCACATGCTCGGCCATGCAGGCATCCTTGTTGGCCGTGCTGTCCCGCACGCCTATTTTCATGAAGAATTCCCTGAGCAAGCGGTGCTTGTCATAAACGTCTTTTGCATGCCTCCTGCCGGCAGACGTAAGCCTGACCGCTCCATACTTCTCGTACTCTGCGAGCCCCTTCTCCGAGAGCTTTCTTACGGCTTCCGTGACGCTGGGTGGCCTCACCCTGAGCATCTCGGCAATGCCGGTTACCTGCGCGGCCCTGCCATCCATTTCAGCCATGTATATGGCCTCCAGGTAATCCTCAGCGCTCCTTGAGAATTTCATGCATATATTAGGTAAGCCTAACTTTTATAAGTTTATGTCTGGGAATAATTCAATGAAGGCAGGCAAAATCACAGCCAGTGATTGTCTGGATGGAGCGAAAGGTATGAGTGGTTCAGAAACAATCAGAGAATTCCTTGACAGCAGGAATGTCTTTGCGGTGGTCGGGGCTTCAAGGTATCCGGAGAAATACGGCAGCAGGGTATATTCTGACCTGAAGGCGGCCGGATACAGGGTCTACCCTGTGAACCCGAAGGCGAATCGCATATCCGGCGACAAGTGTTATCCTGATTTGAAGAGCCTTCCGGAAAAACCTGACGTGGTCAGCATGGCCGCTCCCCCCGAAGTCACCGAGAAGATTGTCAGGGAATGCATAAAGCTGGGAATAAAGAGGATATGGATGCAGCCCGGATCGGAGTCCAAGGAAGCCATTGAATCGTGCAGACAAAACAAGATTAAAATACTCTGCGATGTCTGTGTGATGGTTAAAAGAAAGGATATGGGTTGCTTTGATGCGCTCTAAGCAGAGCCAAGGTTCTTCTCCAACCACTGCCTTACAGTGGATTCGCCCAGCGCGCCGACAAACTCGTCCACGACCTCTCCCTTCCTGAACATCTTCACCGCCGGGATGCTCATGACGCCGTATTTCTGTGCAGTTGCCTGGTTGCCTTCAAGGTTCAGCTTGGCCAGCAAGAACTTCCCGTCATATTCTTTTGCGAGCTTCTCCAGCGCCGGACCGAGCATCAGGCAGGGCATGCACCACGGCGCCCAGAAATCCACTACAACGGGAATCTCCGATGACTGCTTTATGACCTTCTCTTGAAATTCGCTGTCAGTTATTTCAATTACCATGTTTACAATGGCCCCCTAAACTTAAAAACGTCAGGCCTTTCGTCTGTTGTGTTTCATTACTATGCTGCCTTTCTCAACGCCGAGATCGGACGCTATGACACTGCATTTCGCTATGAGAAGGAAGAATATACCGCCGAACTGGCTCAGACCCTCATAGTTGCCCTGGCCTTTTGATATAGTGATGCCGGATTCGCGGACCCATTGCCTGACCTGGTCAGAATGCCTGACAGGACCCGTGCCCGGATCTCCATTGTCGGTGGTCCTGAATGACACTCCGGGTATTTTGTTCATGCCGGCGAACCTGGCATCTTCCATCGTCGCGTCGTTTATTATCGGTCCGCCCTTCACAACAACGGTTACACTGGGCTCTCCTGCGCCGTGCTTCCTTGTATATTCAATCATGGTTTCAATGAGCAGCTTGTCTATGACTATCTCCCCGGCGTTGTCCGTGAAGAAAAGCACGCTCTCCGCCCCGTCCAGGGCTTTCCGGAATCTGGGATAGTCATCAACAGCGAAATCCTTTGTGATGACATCATACAGCGTCTTGTGGATATCAAAGTCGCCGCCGGTGGGTCCGAAATCCATGATGTTGCCCGCTATGGAGGCCCTTATGGCTGTTTTAAGCGGATCCTTGCTTCTCTCTATAATGTCCCTTATTTCGGGGACAAGCTTCATTGCAGTCCTGTTGGATTCCCTTTTAGCTTTCCTGTAAGGATCCCTTATGCCCGTCTCCCTTTTCAGCAGGCCGTGGACCTCATGGGCAATCTCCGGAGGGGTAAGCGACCAGTCCATCCTGGCCAGGAGCTTTATCACAGATCTCAGAATCCTTTCCTTGTCCCTTTCGCTTGTCCTGTTCATCTCGAGCGCTTTAAGCACCTGCTTCTGAAAGCATGGTATGCAATCCAGGTTCAGTTCCATGGAATCTCCTTAACCGCCGAAAATCAGCTTTATAGCCAGCATGAAAAGCACACCCAGTATGAACAGGACAAAGGCAGCCATTGATTTTCTCTTGTCCCCTTCCTTATGGAGCTCCGGTATGAGATCAGATGCAGCTATGTAGATGAATCCCCCTGCCGCAAAGGGCAGCAGCATAACCTGGAAGCCGCCAAAGCCGGCCAGGAGAAAACCGATGACACCCCCGATGATGCTGGCCATCTGCGACACGAAATTGTAGACCAGTGCCTTCCTCTTCTCCATGCCGCCGTGGATAAGCACGCCGAAATCGCCAAGTTCCTGGGGCAGCTCGTGTGAGATTATCATGAGGGTTGTTACAATACCGAAAGCCGGGTTAACTAGAAAGCTTGCGGCAATGATGAGGCCGTCAATGAAATTGTGTATGCCATCCCCGAACAATATCAGGTATGTGTATGGGTGGACGTCACACTTGCCCTCGTGGCAGTGGTGCCAGTGCAGGAACTTCTCCATCAGGAAGAACACAGAGAAACCCGCTATCACCATAAGGAAGACAATGTTAGTCTCCACGGCTTCCAGCGACTCGGCTATCAGGTGGAGGAACGCCCCGCCGAGCAGAGCCCCGGCGGAGAATGCGACCAGGAGTATAACCATCTTTCTCAGGGTCTTCTCTTTGCACCAGAGTGAGAATATGCCGACGAAAGCCACAAGCGAATTGACAACAGTCGCGGCCACTATCATGAGCAACGTTATAATGTCCATCTTAATCCTTCCTCTCCAGCCATCCGGAGTTTGCTTTCTTGCAGTCTACTTTCGGTATGTAAGGCTTGATGTCAATAACAGGCGTACCGTCAATGGCATCCAGGCCTTCGACCACAAGCTCTCTGCCTTTCCTTTCTATCAGCCTTGCGGCCGCGTAACCCACAGGACTCGGCCTGTTGGGCGTGCGCGTGGCGAAAATGCCATGAAGACTGCTGTCCCATGGCGTCCGGACCGACAACGTATAACTATTGGATTTGTGAAGATAATAAAGCACGTGTATGTGCGAAAAGCTCTCTACGTCCTTGAGGCCCTTTCCATATTCAGGGTCTATCAGAATCCTTGAGACCCCCTTTCCCTGGAAAGGGGCCTGTTCCCGGCTCCGGTACTTTGAGCGGATAATTCCTATGTGCTTCAGACATATCATGCTTTCGCATCCTCGCATGCCATTACTAGAGGGTTGGTAAAAGGCAGCGATGTCAGCTCCGGGTGGGCCGAGTAATCGGCCATCAGCAGCTCTTCGCGGGTGGAGCGCTTGTTTATGGCAAATGATATGAGGTCAATCAGGCCCGGAACTATGCCTCCGTATCCCATCACCTGCCCGCCTATTACCCTCTGCTTCCGGTCAAATATCAGCTTGGTGAACAGCGGCTTAGCTCCGGGCTGCATGCTATACTTTGTCATGGTGCTGCTCTTGCCGGCAATGTATCTGATGCCGCTGTCTTTTGCCCGACTCTCAGTCATGCCTGTGGACCCGAGGGAAACCCCGCATATTTCCGTGACAGATGAATTCAGGACTCCGCCAAACAAAGCCTTCCTGCCCGAGGCGTTCATGGCCGCTATCCTGCCCTGCAGGACCGCGGTTGTCGCAAGCCCGCCCATGAGAGGCTTCCTGGTTATCATGGAGAATGTCTGCGTGCAGTCCCCGGCGGCAAAGACGTTCCTCATGCTTGTCTCCATTCTCCTGTCCGTTAGTATGCCGAACTTGCCTGTCTTTATTCCGGCTTTCTCCGCAAGCGCTGTCTCAGGCCTTATGCCGGCAGCCAGTATGACAAGGTCCGCCTTTACAGTCTTGTTGCCGACAGTCACGGATTCAACAGAGCCGCTGCCGTTGATTGATTTGACCGGTTTGCCGAGCATCATACCGACTCCTGACTTCTCCAACTCTCTGGAAATGCATGATGATATCTCCCTGCCATATGACGCGGAAAGCACGCCAGGCAGCATCTCTATCAGGGTTACCTTGTATCTCTTTGAAAGAAGCGACGCCGTCTCTGCGCCTATCATGCCGCCACCTATTATCGCCACATTCCTGGATTTCCTGAGCTTGTTCTTCAGTGAGCTGACATCCGAGGGGGAACGAATCACGAATACGCCATTGAGCCTGCTACCTTTTATGGGAGGGACGAAAGGCCTGGCTCCAGTGGCTATCACGAGCCTGTCATAAGCCAGCTCCTTGCCCGAAGACAGCCTGACCGACGACTTCCCGATTCCAACCGCCTCGCCCGCGACCACTTTTATCTTCTTTGATGTCAGAACGGTGGCTGGTTCTATGCAACTGTTCATCCTGACATTGCCCGATAATATGTATGGTGCCGAGCACCTGACAAAGGCAGGCTCCCTGCCCACTACAGTGACGCTCGCCTTCGGGTTGAGCTTCCTCAGGACCATTGAACATACCACGCCCGCGGGGCCGCAGCCGATAACCAGGAATTTCATTTCAGACCACCTTTAACTTTCCGGGCCATCTGCTTAAATTTGTTGCTGCATCCGCTGTCTCCCAGAACGAAAGGCCTTCCCTGCTCCGAGGACTTGTTTATCTGCCTGTCAAGCTCCAGGCTGCCCATGAAATCAATGCCAAGCTGCTTCGCAGCTTCCATACCGCCTCCCCTGCCGAATACCTCGCCGGACATGTTCTCAATAATGCCAAGGACCGGAATCCCGAGTTTCTTTGCCATGTTGGCGGCCTTCTTAGCGTCTGTAACGGCGACCGGCTGCGGTGTCGTTACTATCACGACTCCTTCCGGCCTGAGCATCTGCATTATAGTCAGCGGTATGTCGCTGGTGCCGGGCGGAAGGTCAACTACCAGATAATCCAGATCGCCCCATTCAACCTGCTCAAGAATCTGCATTATGGCATTGGAGAGCATGGGCCCCCTCCATATTATCGGCTGGTCTTCCCTTTCCTGGAAAGATGCGAAAGAGACGACCTTCATCCCGTGGCTCTCGGCGGGCACTATGCCCCCGCCCGCCGACATGAGACGCTCTGTTATGCCGAGGAACCTGTTGACATTGGGACAGTCTATGTCCGCGTCAACCAGCGCCGTCGGCCCGTAACCGGACAATACGGCCGCGAGGTTGACGGATACCGTAGTCTTTCCAACACCACCCTTACCGCTCATGACGGCGATGACGTGCCTCACTCCCGAGAGGCGCTTCTTAACATTCTCTGCCCTTTTCTGAAAAGCGTTTTTCCTGTCCATGTCATTCATTTGCGACCTTCCTGAAATCCTCCATAAGCAAAGGCTTCAAGCCAGCGTTGTAAGCCGCAGCAGCCGGATGGTAAAGGGGAATAATCCTGCCCTCAAGTATGAGATTCCTTATCCTGTAAACTCTTCCGTGAACCTTGCCGACGCTCTCGGACTTCAACCCGAACTTCTCCATGACATAGGAGACTGCGAAGTTGCCCATGGGGCAGAGGGTTTTTGGCCTTATTGCAGCTATCTGACGGTCCAGATAAGGCGTGCATGCGGCTATCTCCTCCGGCATAGGGTTGCGGTTTTTCGGTGGCCGGCACTTCAGTATGTTGGCTATGAAGATATCTTCTCTTTCCATACCGACCGATTGTAGCATATCATCCAGGATGGCGCCTGCCCTGCCGACAAAAGGCTTCCCTGTCCTGTCCTCATTGAAACCCGGCGCCTCGCCTATCAGCATCACTTCTGCATCCTTGCTGCCTGTCCCGCAGACAGGCTGGCTGCGGGTCTTCCATAGACCACATCTCCTGCAATTCTCTATCTCCTCTCTCAGATGTTCCATCTAACCACCAAGCTCCTTGTTAATGCTGCCGTCGGGCATCATGTTATCCGGATGCGGCTTTCCCGACTCTTCCATCTGATACCTAACGCATTTTTTGAAGTCACCTCTGCAGTAATCCCTTATCCATCTTTCGTCCAGACTGCCCTCTTCATAGAAACTCTTCAGCGGGCAGACGCTGAACCATTTGCATTCCGGCATGCGATCACTGCATCCTTCCTCTGCCCATGCCTCGCCCCGCTCCGGGGTTCTTGCCTCCGGGCATGCCGGCGCCCATGGGACCGCTGGGACCCTGCATCTTTTCCAGTTCGTTGTTGACGAACTTGCCGACAACCTGCTTTATGGTGCCCGTGCCCTGGTAGACGTCAATGTCCAGCTGCTGGAATACTGAAGAGGCCCTGGGACCGACATTTCCTGTTATAACGGCCTTTGCTCCCTTGTCAGCCACGAGCTGCGACGCGCTTATGCCCGCGCCTCCCATCTGCGAGGTCGCCGTGTTCTCTATTGCTTCGGTTCTCTTGACATCCTTGCCTTCCAGATCCACCAGCATGAAATACGGGCATCTGCCGAATCTCACGTCAACCTGGCTCTCCATGTCCTTTCCTGTTGAGCTTATTGCTATTTTCATTCTTTCCCTCCTTGTCCTCTATAAACCGGAATTCAGATGTCCGGCCTGTTTGTGTTATCATGTCCTTGTCATCTTTGCGCCGCATTCCGGGCATTTCATCCTGTAGCACGGGCTGCCCCTTGAGTGGGGCTGCCTGTGCCCGCACTTGGGGCAGACGCAGTCACCTGAAGGTCCCCTGCCATGGCCTCCCATCCTGCCCTTCCATTGCATCCTTCCGGTACCTCTACCGTAATAGCTCTCCTTTATCCTGTGTGACTCTATTTGTATGACCACGTATTTCAGATTTTCAATGCTGCCCTTGAGCTTTTTCTCAAGACCCGCCGATATCTCTGAAGCCTCTTCAACCCTGACCTTTGGGTCAAGGCCAATCCTCAGCTCCGCGGATATGCTGGAACCTATCTTCTTGGTCTTGAGACCCCATAGCTGGATTTTCTGTCCCTTTACGGCCTTGGTTATCTTTCCTTCAATCTCGTCCCCGGCAGAGACGTCCAGGAGGCTGTCAGTGGTTTCCCTGCCAAGGCTGATAGATGACTTGATTATGTATATTCCTATAAGCGCCGCCAGCAGCGAATCTGCGTATGGCCAGTACGCCGAGGCCAGCAGGCCCGCAAAGACTCCAACAGAAGTGTAGACGTCCATTCTGGAATGCCTGCCGTCTGCTATGAGCGCCATGCTGTCGTTCTTCTTGCCCGTCCTTAGCTTGAGCTCGGACATCGCGGTGTTGATGGCAGCGGATACAGCCATGACGGCCAGCATGGTCAGCGATACCTCAAGCGTCTTGACGCCGAGGAAATCCTGGACAGACTCGATCACTATGTAAGCGCCTGAAATGAAAAGTATCATGGTGATTATCAGGCCGGCGACGGTCTCACTCTTGTGGTGCCCGTAAGGGTGCTCCTTATCTTCCGGCTTTCCCGAAGCCCTTATGCCTATGAGGCTAATCACGGACGTTACGACGTCCAT
>CAZPUZ010000007.1:0-11674 GCA_964589875.1 uncultured archaeon | reverse complement strand
AAAGGAGGAGAGGCACATGAAGCGGCTGTTTGAGGTCTCGCAGACAGGGAGGCCACGGATGCCCGCCATCTCATTCAGCGAGGCCGTCATGCTGTCGCAGCTTCCGGGCAGGGAAGTCAGGGACCCGCGCATAGGCTACGCAACCAACTGGGTGAAGAACCACTCGCCGGAAAGCGCGATAAGGCTCCGGGAAAAGGTGCCGCTCACCACCATCAAGGGACTCACAAGCACACAGAAGAAATCCATCAGGGAACTCTCCGCCAGCCTCGGGGGGACAAGGACAAAGGACGACATCAATAACCTGTGCTTTGAGATTGCCAAATCCAACGGCCTGAGGCCGCAGGAATTCTTCTCAGTCCTATACATGGTGCTTCTCGGTAGGGAAAAGGGGCCCAGGCTGGCGCCCCTCATAATGGCCGTAGGGAAGGGAAAGATATCGAAGATCCTGCAAGAAATATAGGCGGTGATTAAATGAGATTCAAACTCAGGGATGCCAGAGAGTTCACTGTTGGGGAGATTAAGGGTTATGAATACTGCAACAAGAATAACTTCAAGAACGCCAGCGTAGCATATGCCGAGGTTCATGGAAAGCACGGCAAACTGAAGAACATCAAGAGTGACCGGGTACACATCATCACCGAAGGTAAAGGCACGTTCATGATTGACGGGAAAGAGCTTGTAGTTGAGGCCAAAAACGTAATAATCGTCCAAAAGGCACCCATTATGATTATGCCGGAGAAATGAAGCTGTTTGTTGTGGGTTGTCCGGGATTTGAAAAGGACGCTGATATCTTTTTAGAGTAGCTTATAGACCGCCCCACTAAGCCGATACAGACATTCATGCATACCATGGGGCTACCCAGACTCACAGGCACAGACGGGCTTCGCCCGTCAAAATACGAATTGTAATTCGCTGCGCCGTTTGAACTGGGGTCTGAAGCATTATGGCCTGCCTGCATCCGCAGGAAAGTCCCCATGCTCCGATGCTAGACCAAGCTACACCATAGCCCCAAATATTGAATTTACAATAGTTGTTTGTTTTTATAATATTATGCCCCTGGAGGGGTTCGAACCCACGACTTCCAGCTTGCTTTTTCATAGGCGGAAAAAGGTTACCGGTATTTGATAACACCTGAAATATCTTTCCGTCTCATATCTTCTATAATAAAATAGAAGGCTGGCACTCTATCCAACTGAGTTACAGGGGCGATTTTTGTATTTTAATGGAATTTCTTTTAAAAATTTATTCGTTTCCTTCTTACCCATGGTAATCCACCAACCAACAACTTCATCATTAATCCTCCTATTTACATATGGTCCGTTGAATTTTAAACTAAGAATTTTCATTGAGGCACATTTTAACCTTTCTAAAAATTCCTTATCACTTTGGATAATTGCCAGATAGTTGCTCCCAACATAACCATTGGCATCTGTGAACCCTGCCAGAAAATGCTTAAAGACTGTTTTCTTTTTGCAAAGAGGGTCTAACCACGTCGTGTTTCCATTTTTCTTTCCGCATTTTATACCAATCACCCTATTGAAAAATCTATGAATAATAATTGAATTAATCTGGAGGTGCCACGTATTATTTCTTCTTTTGTCAGGAAAAAGTATTGGAGTATAGCCAAATATATCCTTAATTAGATTGTATGAAATCTTAATGAATTCCAACTCACCTTCAATCTTAACCTGCCAATAATAACCCCCAGCCTTTCTTTTTGACGGGCTTCCTATAGAGCCATCACCCAGTATGACACCAGTCAGATAAGCAAGATCATTATTGATGGAGTTTGGGATTTTAATTATATTGGGAGATCCATGAGCTCTGATTCCTATATATTCATTTATTTTACTAAGCGGAAGATTGAGTTCTGTTCTATCTTTTAATACAATTTTTGAAGGATTAACATCATATTCAGAATAATATATTCTTGAAAGGTCCAATTTCATTTTTTCAGCCTTACAATTTTTATCCACCCATTAGTTGTCTCAAAGATACTACTAATTTCGTTACCCATGTATTTGGTAACATACAAGGACACCGTCGATTTGCTTATACCAGTTATTCTTGAAATTTCTCTTATCCATAACCCACTTGGGTTTTCTATCAACGCTTCTCTTATTTTAATAATCTTTTTTTTGTTCGGTCCTGACTTTCTTCCCATGATATATATTGGACAATGTCCTATATAAATCAATCTCTCCAGGCTCATCCTTCTTTTTTAAGTTTATCCTGAAGTAGTATTCATGCCATACAAGAGGGCTTTGGTTACCGGATTCGAGTCGTGGGCTGACAACCCCGACAACCCCACGATTGACATAGCTGAGGCCATGCAGAGGTACAGGGGGAAGTCTGCCAGCGGCTCCGGGATTGAGGTGGTCACAGGCATACTTCCTGTCAGCTTCGGTGATGCTCCGGTAGAAATCAGAAGGCTCATCAGTAAATACGGCCCCGACGTCGTGGTTGAGACAGGTCTGGGGGCCGGAAGAGAGAAGATTGGCTATGAGACGCGGTTCAGGAACGAATGGTATGCCATGAATGCTGACAACAACGGCTTCAAACCCAAGGGAGGCAAGATTCTGAGAAACGGCGAAGACGTGCTTTATGCCACCTGGCCCGCGGATGACATAGTCCAGACAGCCTTGCATGAGGGCATCCCTGTTGAGAAATCAGAAAACGCCAGGAGATATGTCTGTAACACAGTGGCATACCTCACCATGCAGCATTTAGGAGAGGGGGTTTCGGGCACCAAAGCGGGCTTCATTCACACTCCGTGGACCCAGAACTATGCCGGAAGGGTTGATCTCTCAGGAAAAACAACAGTTAAGCTTGATGAAGCTGTAAGAGCAGTCCAGATTGCCGTTGAGCAGTCGCTGTGAAGTTGGTTTTCTGATATCATTTCCTTAATATCGCCTTCTCCGCATTGGTCTTCATTATCATGTTGATGTCCGCACTGGTGGCCTTGCATGCCCTTTCCAGGGTCCATATTAGCAGGTACAGGTCTTCTCATAGAACCAGTTGCCTGTCCCTTCTGGTGAGGCAATAGGGATAATCAGAGCCGTAAAATATCCTGTCCTCGCCTATAGCCTGGATTCCAGTCATTATGAGATCAAAATCAGCTTTCATAGCGATGTCAAGGTAGATGTTCGGTGATTCTGTTAGTTTTTTCAGGACATCATAAGACTTATCGTATTTGCTGAATGATTCAATGAATCTCCCCCTCTCCATATGGAAGCCCGTGTGGTTGAACGCCATGTGGGGAAGGATTATGTTGACTTTGTAGCTGCCTGCTGTCTCAATTATATTCTGAATCTCTTTTACAGGGTCCGGCACCTCTATCAGAAGGCACATATTGTTGCTTTCCAGAAAATCCATCTTGTCCGGGGCAGCCATCTGATTGAAGCCGTCCTGTTGATTCATTATCTTGTGGTGCATCTTCACGCCATGGACCCGGGGGCCGATGCTGGCTTCCAGCCTTTCGGTATCATCGTCTATGAGCAGGCAGTCAATTTGCTGTTTGATAATCTCTCTGTTCGCTTTTTCAGGTACAGCTTCCTTATAAGTGATTGGAAAACCGACAATGCCAACCTCTTGCCGGGAGCATAACTCAATATTCTCCGGTGAAATTCTTGGCCTGTGTTTCATGTAAAGGTCCAGGAGCCCCGGTGAAACGCCTCTCCGGTTTTTCATGCAATTCCAGTGGGGTATGCATGTGCATGTCAATGATGCTGTCAGGCATTGAGGCCAGCACATCTTCCTTCCACCCGGCAAAATCAGATTTTCCTATGCTGCTAACCGCTTCCGGTGTCCATGACATCTTCATCAATCTCTATTCTCGGATTTCTGACAACCTGGTCGAAGTGTACGATGGTCCTGTTGTCCCCGCCGAACCAGTAATTGCTCCCCAACGCGAAATGGCAAGTCCCGCTGGTCTTCTCATCAACTATCATGGAACCTATTATGCCCGCCCTGGGATTGAAACCGATGCCCAGCTCGGCAAGATTTCTGACCCTTTCAGGATAGGTCGCCCTTTCCTCGGCGAGAAGCAGGCTCGCCTCAAGGAGCTTGGCTTCCTTGCTGCCTTCTATTGAAACCACGCTGCCATTCTCCACTATCATGCTGAAGGGTTTCTTGACCACCCATGTACCGAACTCGTTGCGGCTGGAGCCGTCAACCACTATCGTTCCCTCGGACTTGCCTGCGGCCGGCGGCAGGTAGACCTCACCGGCGGGAACATTGCCGCCGGTCCCGGGTTCGGCATAGCGGCCGTCATTGGAAATGGTGCTGTTTTTCTTGAGCTTTATCCAGACATCGGTACCATTGCCGGATTTCACGTGTATTTCCTGCGCTTTGTCAAGCAATCCCTTTGTTATACTCTGCTCTCTCCCCAGTCTGGCGTAATCTATGCTGATTGAGTCCAGAAGGGTATCAAAGTCGGAATCATTGACATTGCCTAGGCTTGTCGCGGATATGAACTTGAGACGCAGGTCCGTGGCGAACTTCCTGAAGCTCTTCGTGGCCCTGCTCATCCTCCCCAGCTTGTTCGAGACAGCCAGAATGACCATGTCACCCTCGCCAAGCTCCTCAACAGTCTTCTCAATCTCTGTATCTGCTTTGTCCATGCTCGTCCTCGGCTTCTGGGACACGAAAAGGGTCTCAACACCGATGCTCTTTGATGCCAGATAATAACCTGCTCCCAGAATGCCAGCGGATAGGTGGTTGTTCTCGCCGGTGTCTGTGATGACCAGCAGCTTCCCACCAGAGGGCTTGAGGCAGGAGCTTATAACGTCTCCGAGCTTGGCGGATGCCATGCCAACCAGATTCCCGGCGCCGGCCTTCTCCATCAGACTCATGTGCTGTTTGAAATCCACACGTTTCACCCGATATATCGTTAGCTTTCAGCGTATAAAATGTTTGAGAATCAGAAGTACTTCTCAATGGGCTCCTCGGCCAGCACAGAATTCGGTATGCACACAGTCTTCTTGCCGTTCTTCAGCGTTATTGAAAGCGGATCAATCCTGTCCACTGTCCCTGAGTGCTTTCCTATCTTGACCTTGTCCCCTATCTTTACATGGTCCCTGACAGTCAGACCAGTGCTGTAAGCAGGCAGTATGTTCTTCATTCCGATAAGCAGCGATGCCATGAATGTGAACAGGATGACAGCAAACATTATGGTCAGTGAAGTCGGGTCAATGCCTATCAGGGAGAGTGCCATTATGACCACGACTATGGCAATGGAATACCTGACAACTCCCCCGGAAAGGGAAGCCAGTATCTCCTCACCTAGTATCTTGCTGCCGGCTTCCTGGAATATCTTCCCGAAGAAGTCTGCTATTATGAAGCCTATGACCACTATCAGTATGGCGCCGATGAATCTGGGCATGAAGGCCGCGGTCTGTGTGAATATGTCGGCCACGCCGGGAAAACCTATCGTCTGGATGATGATGCCCAGGAAGGCTATGTATATCAGCCACTTGACCAGGTCCCCGATGAGCTCCACTATGGTACCACGATAGCCTGTCACCCTTATGACGCTCTCGGCCCATGTCCTGGAAGTGATTCTTTTCAGCCCCACTGCAGACAGGGTCTTGGTCACTATCAGCTTGCCAAGCTTGCCTACTATATAACCGGCAACGAAAAGCAGCAATATCTGCACGATAACCTGTATGTTAGGCAGTATGTAATCCGGGACCAGCCTCTGGAAGAACGTCAATATCCATACCACGATATAGTTGATTGTTCCTTCAATCGTTACCATAACTTTCCCTAGATAATTGATATATTAATTATTAAACATGCTTCTGGCTTCACATCTGGTCTGTCTTGAGAACGTCCTTGACAACGGACTTGGCATCCTCAAAGAACTTCATCAGCACGGGCTTCTGCTGGTGCCTCACATAGTTCTCCTTTATTGAGTCAATCACGAGGCGCGGCAGGTTTTCTCCAACTGCCTGCCCTGCCCCTGTAAGGGAAGGGTTGAGCTCTATGTTGACCACGCTGGGTTCGTCATCCAGGCTGATGTCAATTCTCGCAATCTGGGAGTCTATGGCAGAGCATGCATCGAGGGCCAGCTGCTGGACTGTCTTGTCTATCTTCTGCTTCTTCTTCTCGCCCTCGGCGAAGACAACATCCTTCTCCTTTGTTTTCTTCTTCACCGCCGCTATGATGCCGGGCCGTGCCACATACACGGAGACCATGTTCTTCACGGGCTCCTCTATGAGCACGGACTGCTTGAGGGAGCCTAGTGCCTCTATTACGCTCTTGGCCTCTGAGATGTTGTCAACGATGACCCCGGTCTTCCTGTTGGGCGTCCTTATCACCACCGGGAACCTTGACTCGTCAAGCATCCTTATGGCCGCCTTGGGGCTCTTGGTCATCTGGAGGTCTATTGTGGGTATCTGCCTCTTCCTCAATATCGTAAGGAGGAAGAAACGCTCCTCGGCCAGAAGGAATGCTATGGGCTTGATGGGCATGTATGTGGTTGAAGGGAACAGCGAAAGCAGCTGGTAGCCGTATGAAGATATCCTCTTGGGTATCCTGGGGAGGACCGCGCTGAACTTGAGAAGGTCTGTCACCCTGTATTGTATGGAGAAGGAGGGTGAAATGCCGACTCCAATGGCTTCAATGGGAACGAAGAACACCGAGTCAAACGCCTTCTTCGCCTCGTTCAGCAGCTCTATGTTGGTCTGGCTCTTCTCAAGACCTATCATGCATAGCGAACCGTTGCCGTTTGCCATATACAAAACCATTTTTCTCTTCCTTAAAAAGCTGACATCAGCTAGGGTATTTATATGAGTGACATCACCAGGCAGGCTGCAATGGGTATTATGTAGTTGTCGTCAACAAGCCCCGCCTTCCTGGCGCCTTTGAGGCGGTTCGACTCCGGTATGAGCTCGGCGGCAGTTGCCGCCAGCGCTCCCACAGCAGCCACGGGCAGGGATATGAAGACCGCACCTATCGCGAGGGAGCTCAAGAAGAATGACAGAGAGCCCTCAACCGTCTTTTTCCCCACGAGCTTCCGGCTGCCTAGGTTTTTGCCTACTAATGTTGAGACAGCGTCGCCCACGGCCAGCATGGCGCATCCTGCAGAGGCCACGCCTATGGGGAAGGCCAGGAAAGCCAGTCCGCAGCCCGCGTAGAACCAGAACGCTCCCAGAAAGGGTCGGGTCTCGGGCCTCTCAAATCCCGTCAAGAAGCTCCTGAACCTGTTCTCCATTGATGACAGCATACCACTAAGGCGCTGGCTCTCCCTGTGTACGTATTCTGAATAGGCCAGGAAAGTCAGGGCTATCATGAAGAAATACGCTGATATCAGCGGGCTGCCCACCACATGCGCCAGCAGGACGAACAACAGGCCCGAAAGGTGAACTGCCTGCCTCTTGTGTTCCATGCTATATCTGTGCCGTTGTTCAATAAATATCAGGTCGGAAGCATGCCTGCCTTGGTCAGGAACATGAAAACGCCCAGGGCCGAGAATATCATGATAAGAGAGTGTTTGCCACCGGCTGTGACAGAGTTCTCGCCAAGCTGGCCCGCTATGAGCCCCGTGAAGATGCCCTGCACCATGGTTATGACGAAGAACATGGCAACATAATAGCATGATATGCCCTGAGGCTGCTCAAGCACCGAGCAGATTCCGTTGTAGAACGCGCAGGGGAATATGCTGGTGGGCCCACCAGTGTCCTCCTCGCATGGGTTCTCAAAGTTGAATCCCAGCATGCCCCCTCCACCGAACTGGGAAGACTCGCTCTCCATGCCCTCAAATGACGTGCTCTGTATCATGGGCACCATGACGAATATGATGATTATGGAGACCGCCATGAACATGTAGAAGAGACCATACATTAGCATCACGTGCTGCTTGGTCAGGGACTGCTGCTCCGCCTCGGCCTCCTTTATCATCATTATGTCATTGGAGACGGAATCAAGGGTTGAGGATATGTTGCCTCCCGACTGGTAGGATTCCTTGATGATGCTCAGGGTCTGGCTGATTATCTTTGAGTCCTTCATGTCTTTGCCGAATATATCAAGCACCCTCAGGAATGGGATCCCCCAGGAGAGCCTGTTGCTCATCTTGATTATCTCAGGGGTCAGCTTGCCGTAATTTGATTTTGAGGCAGACCTTATAGCTTCGGGAAAAGACATGCCGGACCGCTTGGAATCCGACAGGTCGCGCAGGAAATTGGGGAACTGCGCCTCTATGGATTTTATGCTCAGGACCTTGGAATATCTGAGAAGGAAATAAGGAGTGACAGTTATCAGCGTGGCTATGATAACAAGGTTGCCCAGAATTGCCGCATCCCCGATAATCAGTCCAATAACTATTAGCACTATGCCTATGCTGATCGAGGCAGTCAGCATCTTCTGGGTTTTTGTCATCTCCATATCCATCCCTTATTCATTTGGCGATATGCCTTTTAACAGCACTATGAAGCCCGCTGACACCGCAGGTATCATGAAGAATACCAGGAATGTCTGCAGCAATAACACACCCGAGCCCATGAGAGGCGACATGATGGCCGTCAGCACTATGAAGAACAGCGAACCGACTATTACAAGGGTGATGTATATCTCAGTGTAGAACGTCACCTGTTTGGCGTAGTCCTGAAGCATGCGCCTGTACATGGACATCAGGGACTTGGTCCTGCTCCTGAGGAAGGCTTCCATGCTGCCGCCGGTCTTGATGACGGATGCCATGCTGTACAGGAGGTCTGCCCACTTCTCGGACGGGCTCCTGGCAGCCACGTTCTGTATGGAGTCCGTAAGGTTCATGCCCAGGCTGGTAGTGTTGGTATATATCTTGCTGGCCTCCTTGCCTATGGCACCGCCTCTCATGGCCACCACTCTGAATATGCCGACTGGGTTCATCCCGGAAGATGCCGAGGTTGCCATGTAGGACGCAGTGAAGGGAAGGGCCCGGTCAATCTTGCCGGCAAGGCCGGCCGAAACCATGCTTGGATAGTAATTGCCAAAAGCGAATGTCATGCCGCTTATCACGAAGGACAATATGATTGCCAGCGTATATGCGAAAATCAGTTCTTCGGGCAGCAGCAGGGGTATGATTATATTCAGGAGAAGTATGGATATAATGAAAGCGAAAAGCGAGAAGAGCAGCAGGCAGCTGAGATACTCATTGAGTGTGTAGTCCATCCTGGCCTTCTTGATGCCCTGCTTCAGCGGCTCAAAATAGCTCTCGTATGGTCTAACCAGTTCGGCGAACATCTTCACGGCAGTTCCCTTCAGCATGGTCCATCACCGGGCATCCATCTATCCCGAGGTTATGTAATCAAGCAGCTTCTCTGGATTCGTATAGTACATGTTGATAACCCGGGCGACCTCCCTGTAGTCAAAAACCTTCCTCTTCAGCAACCATTCAAGAACGGCCTTCCTTCTTGCAATCTCCTGCTTTATTTTGTCCTCGCCCACACCCATCCTTTCCGCAATCGTGTTGAGGACTACGGACTTGGCGCTTATCTTGAAATGGTCATCCGCGGGTATCCACTTGAACACTGTCCTGACAAGCGGTTTGTTTTCACGCATCCCGGTTATCTCCACGATGGTGTTGGCTCTCCTTATGTGGGACCCCTGTTTCTTTGACACCACAAGGAACACTATGACACCTATGTTCTCCAGGAGGGAAGGCGGCAGAGAGATGGGAGGCGTGATGAGTCTGTCCATGAGTTGGGCGAAGTTGGCGGCGTGGATGGTGGCAAGGCCGGTGTGGCCGGTGGCGATCTGCTGGAAGAGCACATAGGTCTCCTTGCCCCTCACTTCTCCCACTATGATGTAGTCGGGCCTCTGTCTCAGGGACGTCTTGAGCAGGTCAAATAGGCTGACCTCCCCTATCTTGCCTTCAATGGATATGGGCGTCCTGGCCACATGCGGCACCCAGTGAGGGAGCGGCAGCCTGAGTTCTGCTGTATCCTCTATAGAGACAACCTTCATATTCGGCCTTATGAAGAGCGAGAGTACGTTCAGCATGGAGCTCTTGCCGGTGGCTGTGCCGCCGGATATGAGCATGGACTGGCCGTTCTCAATGGCAAGCCACAGGTAGGCCAGCTGGAGCGAGTTGATGGTCTTGTATTTCAGCATGTGTGTGGGGGTGAGCGGCTCGTCCGTGAACTTCCTTATAGTGAAGTTGGAGCCCTTCCTCGCTATGTCCGTTCCCAGGGTGGCCTGGACCCTGGACCCGTCCGGGAGGGACCCGTCAAGCAGCGGCTCTGCGATTGACAGGTTCTTGTTGGACCTCTGCGCTAGTTTTACGACAAAGGAATCCAGCTCATCCTTGTCTGTGAATACCACGTTGGTCCTGAGCGAACCCAGCTTGGGGTTCCTGTGATAGATGTATATGGGTATGTTGAGGCCGTCGCATGATATGTCCTCTATGTTGGGGTCCTTCAGGAGCGCCTCAACGCGTCCCATGCCGGCAATCTCCTTCTCTATGTAGAACGTGAGTATGCGCTTCTTCTGGGCGTCAATGGCCACCTCGGGAAGCCTGTCAAAGGACTTCTCTATCTCAGACATGAGAAGCTCCCTGGCCTTGACCACCCCCAGCTTGGTGAAGTCAACATTCAGCCTCTCCTCAAGGTCTGACTTTATCTTGTCGATTATCTCCTTGTCAGACTGGTCAATCTTGGGTTCAATCACATGGTAGACAACCTCGCTCAGCTTGCTATCCCATCGGATGTTGGCATAAGAATAGAGCTCGCTCCTCGTCTTGGGCTTCTGCGGGATGAGGCAGTAGGATATGTTCAGCGCCATGAGTTCCTCGTTCTCGTTGCCCTCCGATATGAACCTCGGACCTATGGATGCGTCGGTGGGTATGGCGATGCCCTTTTTGACATGCTCCTTCTTCTCCTGCTTCATGTCCGGATATGGCATGCCGGGCATTATAAACTGGCCCTGTATGCTGGTGTTGCTCATGGCCTGGGCCATCCTCTTCTGCTCCTCCCTCTTCTGGAGAACCAGATGGCCCTTGGCCATGTTTTTCACAATGCTCTTAGCACTAATACTCATCAAGGAAATCCCCCGTGACCATGCATTACAATATTATAATTCGGTTTCCGTTCTTATAAATCAAAAAATCCCGGGCGGTGCTCGCCACTCTTTTGCTGTCTATCTGGTACGTCTCATTGAGCCCGAAGAGCGTGAACATCCTTTTCGTCCCGCTGGAAGACTCTATCTCAAACCCCAGCTGGGAGAATTCTATGGAATAATCTTCATTGCCTATGCGGGGAGGCACGCTGACCTCCACAGTATACTGGGTTTCTGTCCCTGTCTTGGCGAGATTTATTATGGTTGACCGTATGGTGCTGCCTATGCCGTCTACCTGGTCCGCCACGCTTACCTGCGTGTAGAATGCCTGATAATTCAGGAACATGCCAAGGCATATCACGAAGATAACGACGCCTGAGAGGAATATCATCATCCTCTCAAATACCAGAGACTGTGCCTTCATCTTCCCGCGCGGAAAGGAGGATGTCATGAATAGTATTAGGCCGTGTCATTATTTAAGCTGGCGGCTAAGAAATCTCCACATCAATGTAGGTTATCACCAGGTCCCCGCCGTTCTTTGCCTGGCCTGGCTTAACCACGTTCCTGTTGAAAGACAGCGTGAGCAGATGGTTCCCTGCTATCGCGTTCGTGCACGTCGCGTCCCTCTCGGGGCAGAGCG
>CAZPUZ010000006.1:0-12469 GCA_964589875.1 uncultured archaeon | reverse complement strand
TTCAGCCCGCAGTGGAGATGCGGCGGGGACGGGCCAACGTGCACGGAGGTGGCCAACGACACCATAAGCCGCTATATCGAAAGCTTTGAGCTGATACAGCAGAGCTACAGGTACCTTTACATTGCCAAGCCCGAATACCTAAGCGGCGGGGAGGTGCTGGACCCCGTAACCGACCAGCCCCTCAGGATAAAGATAGGCGACCTTGCTCTGGAGGCGGAGCGCGTGAACAAGCTGGTGGCCAACCAGCAGATACAGAAGACCACGAGCCAGGGACCGGTAATCATCCGTTCTCAATTGATTCTTTCCAGAAAGCAGGACACACAGAATTAATGCATTTAAGGGTCAATGGACAATTATATTCATAAGCCGCACTTGTTGGGGTGCCTATGGGTTTCAAAGGCCAGACTGAACTGATATTAATTGTAGGGATTATCGTCGTGGTGGCGGTAGTCATCGCGCTCACCTTCAGCACGGGCCTCATTGAGCCTTCAAACCTGGGACCGGACGAGAGGAACACCAAGGAATCCGTGGAGAGCTTCATCAGGACTGGCGCGTACGACACCATCGGGGAGATGGGCCTGCATGGCGGATACCTTGACGGCGCGGCCGAATCAGTAACTTTTCTCGGGCAGGAAGTGCCCTACTGGCAGGAATCTGGCCAGCTCAGTGTGCCTGACATAACCGCCAACCTCGCCCAGGGTGTGGAGACCTACATAAGCGAGAACAAAGACGTCTTCGCGGAATCCATGGACAAGGACGTGACCATCGGCGAGCCGCAGGTCACCGCCACGGTGCTGCCCAGCCAGGTCAAGCTCACCGTTTACATGCCCGTGACCGTTGGGGACAGCTCGCTGCCGCAGCCCTTCATAGTCAACATTCCCACCAAGCTCGGTGACATCTATGAGTTCTCCCAGAGCTTCGTGACAGAGAACAATCAGCAGCGTTTCTTTGAATATTTCACTCTTTCGTCAATAATACTCTCACCCTTTGATGACGGGGTGCAGGAGGTGCCGACAATGATTTACCTCACCCAGTGCGGCGAGTTCGTCTCCAAGAACTGGTGGGAGATCCAGCCCGACATGCTTGACGTGATAGAGAGGACACTCGCCAATACGTACATGCCCAGCAAGGCTCCCATTGACTTCAGGACAACCACGGGCCAGCCCAAGTATTCGCTGACAAGCTTCAACGGCAAGGGATATGAGGACATTGACGTTTCTTTCTATCTTCCCGATGACTTTGAGCTTGAAAGGAGCAACTTTGACTTCACGCCTGAACCGCTAATGGCATTCGCCAAGCCCGTGCCCCTCACTACTGTATGCCATTCAGAACCCATATACGTGAACTACTACCTGAGGTTCCCGGTCATAGTCAGGATTGAGGACCCGCTCACCCAGGACTCCTTCCAGTACGCGGTTGAGGTCTACATCAAGGACAACCAGCCGGGCTCCTGGGGCGATGTCTCCGGCTATCAGACTACAGCAGAGGCCGAGATATGCGGCAGCCCTGCGTGCCCCATGTATCTTGAGGTGCTTGACATTTCAGGCCGGCCCGTTTCCGGTGCCGGGGTCACATTCATGGGATGCTCCATAGGGAGGACCGACAGCCAGGGCAGGCTATCCGCTTCAGCGCCATGCGGCATAGGTCCGCTCAAGATATACGAGAGCGGCTTTGACGTCTATGATGTCGTGCATTCCTCGACCGAGATTGAGGACATGGAAGTGGTGATGACAGGCATGCCTGTCGTCAACCTGCAGTTCTTTGAGGTGGTCATTGACAACGTCTCGGCCACCGGCGAGTACTGGATAAAGAAGGGTGCGGTCTCGCCCATTGACAACATGATCAGGGACGGTGCTGTCAGGCTCAGCATCCTGGAGGGCGGCACTGCTGATTACCATGAGATGATGTACGCCGACAACACCGGCCAGATGATTGACGTGCCGTCGGGCAGGCACACCTTCAGCGGCGTGCTCTACGAGGGCCTGGGCGATCCGTCAATGTCCCTTGGCGGGGCTTTCAGTACGGACTTCACCCTGACCGATGAGATGGACGGCAAAAGCCTTTATGTCTATCTTCCATATTATCCAGAGATGACCACTGGCGGCGGTGTTGATGCCGCCCGCTCCGTGGCGCTGCTCAGCAACATACTCAGGGAATGCGGCTTCGGGCCGATAACCGAAGAGCAGGTCGCTGACGATGCCATGTGCACGATAACATACGAGGAGGCCCTGACGGTAGAATGAACTGGAAAATTGCCATCCTGGAGACATTCGCCATAATGGTGTGCTACATGCTGGTAGCATGGCCCCTGTCCTCGGCGGCCACTGTTAATGTCATGTTCAACGGGCAGACCCATGAGACCGTGGACGTCTCCCCCATGAACCTGATGAACAAGAAGATAACATCAGAGCATGAGAGCACTGACGTGACGTGGAGCGACGTGAAGGTGGGCGTCAAAATAAGCAGTGCCAGCCTGTCTCATACCATCAGCAAGATATACCTTTACAAATGCAAGACCATGGACCCAGTGAGCTGCGTGATGACCGAGCCCCAGGTTTTTGACAAGTGGATTGATACCGAGCTCGCGTGGAAGGACATATCCCAGAGGGAAGGCAGCTCACCATATCCCCAGGTCGCCAACCTGCTTCTCGTGATAAAGATGACAGGCCCCAACGACAGAACCAGCTGGGTGGGCTCATGGGATACCATCCGCAGGACAGAATACAACGTCTTCAATACATACTCCCACGAGATAAGCTCCATTGACTTCCATGCCAGCTCTTCAGAGCTCGTGGAGCCGGCCAAGCTGTTCATGGAGACCTACCAGATGATACCGTTCAACTGGGCCGACAGGGTGGTGTTCCAGGGAGCTGACTCGCTCTACGGCCTAGGGGCCGGCGACTCTGAGCTCCAGTCCACGCCGCCCCAACTCCAGACCGCCCATACCCAGTCCACCGAGATTGACACCATAAACAAGGACTTCTACTTCGTCATATCCGAGACAAGCAGCGGCAAGTCAATGCCTGCCACTCTGAACCTGAACCCTTCATTCACCTGCGGCGATGGCGTGTGCGAGAACGATTTGGGGGAGACAAAGGACAACTGCTGCTACGACTGTGGCTGCCTTGACAGCGAATACTGCGACTCCTCGGAGAACAAGACCGGCGGCTGCAAGAGCAGCGATGGCATATCCATCAGGGTCCAGCCCCTTTCTATCCCTTCGGTTTCTGACTGTTCAGTCCCGTTTGAGGCACAGTTCAAGCTGTCATTCACCAACGCGCCAGCCAGCCTCCCGGACGTGCTCACCGCATACCTGTCCCTGGGCAATGATGTCTACACGTCATCCTGCACAAAGGGCACGGGGAACCAGTACAACTGCCCGGTCACCCTGACTCCCAGCATGAGTTGCGGCTCCGACAGCGAGGTCATAGGACCCAACACGTTCAACATATCCCTCACATACAACGACGGCCCCAACACTGCTACAAAGGAGATGAGCACCCACTTCCCGGACTTCACGGTCACGTATGACTGCGCCTGCCAGTCAGGCTTCTACTGTGATGCCGTGGCCAAGAAATGCCAGGCTGATGGTTCCATAGGCCTCCAGGTGCTCAACATGACTTCTTACATAACTGACTACAACGCGGCGGGCGACGAGATAGTGGTGACAGCGCAGATAACCAACCCGCCCGGCGACATGACCACATCAGGCACGGCCAAGTACGTGCTGGGCTCGCTTTACATGCAGAGCTCGCTCAAGGTCAACGGGACCTCGGGTACTGCCCAGTGCTCAGGAGGGGCTTCTTCCGGCCACATTTACACGTGCAGGATACCCATACACATAACCGATTACAACCATGAATACCCGTACTATTTCAAGCAGAACAGCTTCACCATGACGGTGTCATATTCCAACGGCGGCAGCCAGGCCGTGAAGGAGCTTACGGCCGGCCTGTCCGATGTCACCATACCCTCATACAGGTGCGGCGACGGCACATGCAACTCAGAGGAGGATCAGGACAACTGCTGCGCCGACTGCGGATGCTCAGGCTCCGGTCAGTACTGCGACAACAGCAGGGGCTGCAGCTACTTCAACAACATCTCCCTTTCCGTCCTCTCGGTCAGCCCGCCCAACATCACGGACTGCCTGAGGACCAATGTGGTGGAGCTGACGGCCAAGCTGCAGAACGCGCCTTCCGGTGTCAGCATCAACTACCTCTACTACTTCCAGGGCGGCGAGCTCCAGCCATGGGCGCTTGAGTGCAGCACGCCCAGCACCGTGACAGGCATAACCGACTGCACGCTCCAGGTGCCCGAGATTGAAGGGTGCGAGCTCCCGTATTACAACATCGGGCCCAACAGCATGAACATGAGCATATCCTTCCCTGACGGCAACTCCGGTTCCGTGACAAAGGGCCTGGCCGCGTTATTCCCCGACATCAAGCTCATCCCCACCTACCATTGCGGCCAGTACGGCTGCGAGACAGAGTTCGGCGAGAGCGGCGACAATTGCTGCATTGACTGCGGCTGCGGGAGCGGGGAATACTGTGATTATGACTCCAGGTACAACCCTGACGGCCGGTGCAGGGCGAAGAGCGGCATAAGACTCATCATTGATTCTCCCACCACACAAACCATCTATGACACGTGCGAGAAGTCCCAGAAGCTCAACGTCTTTGCGCACATAAACAACCAGCCATCAGGAATGAACCTTGAGGGCTGGTACGGGACCATAAACGGCGAGAGCACCAGCATGGTGGTCTGTGACGAGAGCAGCATGCTGTCAACAGGCACCAACAAGACATACCAGTGCCAGATAGTGATACCCTCCATCTCCGAGTGCTCCAAGGGAGATGAATGGCTTTATGAGAACAATTCCCTCTCGCTTTTCATATCATATACCAACGGCATGGGCAGCCGCGAGCTCCAGTCGCTTACATCCAGCCTGCCGCCCATAAGGATGAACCAGGGCATCACCAGCATATACGACATCACGCAGGACGCCATATCGGCCATGAAGTCCAAGCTTGCAGATACCATGCAGGCCATGAACGACCTGCTGGACGTCATGGACGATTGCATAACCATGATGCTGGTGTCCACCATGTTGATGCTCGGAGCCACGCTGGCCATAGGCTTCGGCGGCGGGAAGATGGAAAGCCTCAAGGGCACTACCTTCAGCGACAGAGTGAAGGCCATGTCCTCGGCCACGACAGCGGTCACTACCGCAGTCAACAACATATGCGAAATGATAATGCAGTCCTACAAGTTAATGATTGAGATGTACGACGTTGAGATGGAGATGGTCCAGATGCAGATGTGCCTTGACCTTTACCAGCACGAGATGGACACGGGCAACTGTGACGGCAGGGAGGAGAGCTGCTTCAGTGCCATACAGTCGTGCATCAACTTTGGCGAGATAAAGAACGCCATGAACGACATGGAGAGCTACTTTGACAGCATGCAGAACGACGCCATGGAGATAGCCAGGGCTGTTGACGACTTCGCCGAGACGGCTGAGGAAACCGGAGTGTTTGACGGCACCGGCAGCGCCAGGACGGCGACCCTGACAATCACGCAGCTGAACCGTCAGGGCTCTCTGGGACCAGGCAACCCGGCCTGTGACAGGTATTATTCAACCAGCCCCACCACCAACCAGAAGGACTGGATAGTGGTCAAGGTATCCAAGCCCGGTACCAGGTGCACGGCACCCATAGTGACCAACACGGTGACGGGAGGCACGGAGACCATAATCTGCGAGGGCACGGAATGTGCCAACAAGCAGATACAGATTGACTTTGAGGACCTGCCCACCACATACCTGTTCAAGCTCTACTGCTTCAGCAGCGGGAGCACCAATAATGACTGGAACAACCAGGAGAAGAGGGCCGATGCTTATGTGAGCAGCATTGAGGTGCCGGTTAAGAGGAGCTCCGGGGATTCGTGCACGACCAGCGGCAGCGGCACGACTGGAGGCGGGACAACGGTCAACGCAGGAGCCCAGGCAAGCGTCAGCTCGGCGATGGCTGCCATATCAACCATAACCGACACTAATTTCATTGATACAAAAAACGCGGTGACTTCAAGGCTTAGTGGCGCGAACACAGAGATAGGCGCGAATCGTACACAATCGGCCATATCCGTTATTAATGAGGTCATCAATACGCTGAACAATGCGAAGTCAAGGGTCGGGCAGACAGCCAAAGACAAGATAGATACTGCAGTAGGCTCCCTGAACACAGCAATCAGTCAGCTTGGCGGCAGCTCATCCTCATCAACAAGCAGCACAACAACCATACTCACCTAGACCTTCAGTGAATGGTATGCGGAGATAGAAACAGACTGCTCCTCAAAAAGCGGGGAATTCTGTGATGAAACAACAGAAACATGCGAAAGCGTTCTGGTGACCTACATGTTCACGGACGATAGTGTGTTTAATTGTTGCAAGTCCTGCATCCTTACTGACTGATTTTTATTCCGGCTTCTTCAATTATCTTTCATGAAGCCTGAATATACTATTGTGTTTTCCGTTGCCATTCTGTTTTTAGCCCCTGTAATGATCTACGCCCTCCCCTCTTCCGGCTCGCTCTACCTCTCCATACCCAACAGTTCGGTGAAATGTGTGAACATACTGCTGCCTGACGACGCGGGCTATTTCGGTCAGGGAAAGGTTGACTACGTCATCACCATGGAGCCCGAGCCCAGCCTGACATGGTCGGATTTCAGCTACCAGGAGGTCGGGGTGGACAGCAACAACACAGCCAAGATACCCATATGCTTCTCATCCTTCGGCAGGCCTGTTGGCAACTGCTCGGAGCCCTTTGAGATAAGGATAAGGGCGCCGGGCATTGTTGACAAGGTATGGCACGGCGGGGCATGTGCGTCAAAGTTCGCGGACTTTGACACCCACGGCGGAACTGCTGATTCAGCAGCATCTGGCCTGTCTGATGTTGAGGTTTTCAGCGTCGGCCTTAGGGAAAGCGCCAGGTACACGTCTCCCGGCGGGGAGGCCGGCTTCATGCTGTATTTGGAGTCCCAGGCCGAGCTTGACATAACGGTAGGCGTGGAAGCAGACAACGGGCTGGTTGTAACGCCTTTGAGTGCCGCGGTCAGTACAGGCGAGGAGAACGAATTTCATGAGATTGCACTCAACGCCACGGCGCCGGACACCGAAGGCAGCTATGATTTCACGGTGACTGCGACGGCAAGTGACTGCGGCTCAGGCAGCATGTGCAGCAGGCACGCGACAGGAAAGTTGGTGGTCGGAGATGGTCCGCAGCAAGGCTTCACTGTCTCGCTGTTCCCCGAGAACATCAACACCAGGGAGCCGGAACCCGTCACATACCGCCTGGCCATAATAAACATGGGAGAGAGCGACCAGTTCACCATCACCTCCAGCCTGCCTGAGGGGGTTGATACCACTTTCGTTGAGGACACCATAACTGTGGGTTCCGGCGACCACAGGACGCTGACGTTCACGGTAACACCATCAAGCGTGAGTTCCTCATACGAGCTGGATTTCACAGTGGCTAGTTCTGCGGGCGTTGAGAAGCCGGTTACCGCCTACATCTCCACGAACGAGATGCTCACAGACTCTCTCAGGAGCCTGGAGTCCATAAATCAGTACGACTCAGAAGCCGCAAGCGATGCCCAAGCCGAGCTTGACAGCTGGTACAGCACCTACCAGTCATCTTCATATGGTTCCGGACTGCAGGAGTATTCCGGCCTTCGGGATTCCCTTGAAGAGGCACGGAAGGAGGCAGCAGACAGCTTCCAGGGAAGCCAGGAAACAGGCACAGGCGAGAAGACTGGCAATGAGGCAGATGCCGGAGAGAGGAATTATACCGGGACCTCCGGTCCTGGCGATGACCTGAACCCTATCTACGTGATACTGCCAGCCGCTGCGCTGCTCCTGGGCGTGGCTTTCGTTATAGTCAGGAAAAAGGGACGCAGCAAGGAAGAATGGGACCAGGAAATCGGGGAAGAAATCTAATGGGATATAGCATATATAATGAAATAGGCGTTATTTGATTCTTCTAGTATCCGCCGTCTTCCTCAAGCTCTTCGTCAAAGCCGCTTTCCCCGCTTTTGCCCTTGAACTTCTTGAGATAGATGAAGACACCCACCAGCACGACAAGCACGATCACGAGTATGGGTATCAGCATGTCGCCTCCGCTGCTGCCTGAGCTGTCGCCGTTGCCGGTGGATGGCATGTAACCCCCACTCTCAAGCTCCTTGAGCATGTCAACCTGTGCGGCCGCGGCCTGGAAATAGCTCTCTGCCTGCCTGTAGTTCTCATAATCCAGCTGCGTGCTTGCGCCATCAAGCTGGCTCTCTGCCGCCTCAAGCGCGGCCGTGGGCAGGGAGCTATCCTCAAGCAGCAGCAGGTCATCGCGGAGGTCTGCGATGTCATCTGAAATGTCACTGTAGAATACCATGTACATCACTATGCTGGCGGGACCCTTGTCGGTGTTTATCGCGACCGAGCCCGAATAAGTTCCCGGAGTCAGAGGCGTGAACTCCACGGTCATCTCCCTGCTGGACCTGGCGGCTACTGAAGCGGGGTGGACCACAGAGATGTATTGGTCAAGGCTTCCCGCGTCAGAACCCGTTATGTCAACCAGGAAGTCCTCATTGTTGGTGACTGTGAAGTTCCTCGCGGCAGTGGTGCCGACCACATATTCCCCCATCCACGTCGCGGGTTCTATTGTTATGTCGTTGCTCGTTACGGGGCAGGCGGGGCATTCACCTGTCCCGCCGCTGCATGCGTCAAGCAGGCTGACGTTTATCATGAGCGGTATCCTGCCGACTACGGAACCGTTTGAGGTTATGTTGGCGCTGGTCATCAGCTTCATTGGTGCCTTGATGTTCTTCAGCATGACCGTGAAATGTGTTGATTCATTGGCCTTGAGCCTCTCGTCGTCAATCTCAATGAATATCTTGTTGGAAAGAGCCGGCTCAGGGCTGGCATGGAGCGATGTCAGGTTGCTTGAGCCTATATTGGTCAATGTATAGGATTTCCCTCCCTGGCCCGTCCTCGTGTATGTCTGGGAGCTGTTCATCAGCACCTCAAATGACACACTGTCAGCCTGTATGTCAGCGGAAATGTATCCGGAACCTGAGCCGCCGCCTATTGTGATTTTCCTGGCCTCACCGCCAAATGTGCCCTCGGCCAGGTTCTCGGCCCTGAAAGCCAGGTAGTATGTGCCGGTCTTGTCTATGTTTGTGGTGCCCACGAAATTGCCGTAGGGCTTCTTCTCAAGCCCTGTGTAGTCCTGGAACTTCTGGAAATCGCTGTCATATACCGCGTATTCAATGGTCTCGGTGGATTCGCTGGTGTAGACGTTCATCTGCACCTTGCCCCCGCTTATGGTGACTTCGGGTGTGAGCTTTATCCTGCCCACGCTGACGTTGAACTGCTCCTCGGCCGTATTGCCGTATCGGTCAACAGACCTGACTATGAACGTGTATCCTGAAAAGGCCTGCCTGAAAGGTGTGGGACCGCATGTGGATGCCGTGTCGGTATTGGAGAAGTAGCATATCCAGCTGTCATCCTCTCTCGGGAAAAGGCCCAGGTCAGTTGCCATGCCCTCGTCCGGGCTGGCCCATGTGACCCTTATTGACTTGTCGTATGCTCCGGGGTCGGCAACCGCGACAAACGACCCGTTCTGGGAGAACTTGTCCGGTATGAATGTCACCGCAGGCGCCGGCAGGGCGTATGCTCCGCCAGCGGCTACCAGGAACGCCAGAGAAAGGGCGATTAATGCCGCAGCCTGTGTCTTCCCCCCGGTTGTATACATATAATAATATTGTCGGCAGATTCTATATAAATCCGAATTACAATATAATCGCTGTGGTAGGCTTGAGCGGGGTTACTGTTTTTGTTGACTACAGGGAAAAGTCCTCAAACGTCTCCAGGATACTCGAGAAAAGGGAGATATGTGTCAAGGAAAGCAGCCTGGACGTCGGGGATTACGTTGTCTCGAACAGGGTATGCATTGAGCGAAAGACTGTGAGCGATTTCCTGGGCTCGGTCATAAACCAGCGGATATTTGACCAGCTGAGCAGGCTCGCTACCGCATACGAGAAGCCGCTGCTGATTATCGAAGGAGAGCCCAGGAGGCTGTATTCCGAGAGGGACATGCACGCGAACACCATACGCGGAGTGCTGTCATCAATAGCGGTTGATTACGGTGTGCCAATAATATGGACCGAGAATGCTCTTGAGACCGCGGAGATGGTGAGTTGGATAGCATACAGGGAGCAGAAATCAGACAAGAGGAAACCGGCAATAAGGCCGTGCAAGAAGGCGAGGGATTTCAATCAGTCCCAGGAATTCCTTGTTGCGGGCCTGCCCCATGTGAACTCAAAGTTCTCAAGGCGCCTGCTTGAGCATTTCGGCAGCCCGAAGGAGGTATTCTCAGCGACAGAGGAGAAGCTCATGGAGGTGGACGGGCTCGGCAGGGAGAAAGTGAAGAGGATATTTGACATGCTGAACTGCGTGTATGAAAACAAAGAGAAGGCGGCGAAGAATGGGAAGCGAAATGCTTGACATAGTAGATGAAGATGACAAAGTCGTAGGCCATGCGCCCAGAAGCGATATCCATTCAGCCGGCCACATACACAGGACCGTGGTATTCTTAGTCCTTGACGCAGAGAAGAGGTTGTTTTGCAACCAGAGAGCCCCTTCCGGGAAGGAGTCATACAACGGATATTGGAGCATAGCCCTCGGGGGACATGTTGCAAGAGGAGAGAGTTATGAAGATGCCGTGGCAAGGGAGGTCCTGGAGGAGACGGGCTGGACGCGAAGAGTTTTCTATATGGGTTCCTACAAGAAGCGCTTTGATGCTAAAGACAGGGAGAATGTCAGGGTTTACGGGCTTGTCGCCGACAGGGCCCCGGTACTCAATAACGAGATAGTAGGGGGGAGATATGCATCATTAGAGGAGATAAATATAATGATGGCTGAAAGGAACTTCCTTCCGGAGACAGGAATATTGTTGTCTATTTACAGAGATTATCTCACGAAAGATTAGGATGTGACCATGGAAACAAGGAAGCCCGGCGTCGGGGTAGGCGTGATGCTCATCAATAAAAAAGGAGATGTCCTGCTGGGCAGGCGGCATCATGACCCCGCCAAGGCGGACAGCGCCCTTCATGGGGAGGGGACGTGGACATTCCCCGGAGGCAAGCTTGATTTCGGCGAATCCGTTTTCAGTGGCGCGGCCAGGGAGCTAATGGAGGAGACCGGCATGGCGGCCAAAGGGCTTGAACTCTTCAGCGTGGGCAACGAGATACGGCATGACGTCCATTTCATAACCCTCGGCTTCCTGTCAAGGGATTTCACTGGAGAGCCAAAAGTAAGGGAACCGGATGAGATAACCGAGTGGCGGTGGTTCCCTCTGAACCAGCTGCCTGAGCCCATGTTTCCCCCTGCAAGGAAGATGGTAGAGAATTATAAGAGCCAGAGGCTAATCGCGGACAGCGAATAGCTACAGTCTACTTCTTCTCCATGCATGCCTCAAGGAATCCCCTGAAGACAGGTGAAGGGAACAGGGGCTTTGACGTGAATTCCGGGTGGTACTGTGTGGCGAAGAAGAACCTGTGCTTTTCCTTGGGCAACTCAAGTATCTGCATTATCTTCTTCTTGGGCGCCATTCCGGAAAAGATGATGCCGGATTTCTCCAGCCTTTCTATGTAGCTGGTGTTCACATTGAACCTGTGGCGGAACCTCTCCCTGACCCTTTCCTTGTTGTAGAGCTTGCTTGCCAGCGTGCCCTTCTTGATAATCACGTCATACCCACCCAGCCTCATAGTGCCTCCGAGGCCTTCAATATCCTCCTGCTCGGGCAGGATGCATATGACAGGCTCTTTTGTCTTGGGCACAATCTCGGTGCTCGCGGCGCCGCTTATACCGGCCACGTTCCTGGCATATTCAATCACAGCCATCTGGAAGCCGAAGCACAGTCCCATGAAGGGGATGTTGTTCTCCCTTGCGTGCCTTATGCACGCTATCTTGCCCTCGGCGCCCCGTGAGCCGAAGCCGCCGGGCACGATTATGCCGTCCAGCATGTCAAGCTCCCTGACTATTTTCTCCGGATGCGTGGTTTCAATCCACTTCACGTTCACCTTGGCATTCAGCTTTGGCCCCGTGTGCTCCAGTGCCTTGAGTATGCTTATGTAGGAGTCGTGGACAGACGTGTACTTGCCCGTGATGCCTATCGTGACCTCCCTGTCGGCCTTGTCTATCCTGTCAACGAGCCCTTGCCAGGCCAGGTAGGCCGCGGTGTGTGGTTTTGTGCATGGCTTGATGCCGAGTATGTTGAGTACTTCCATATCAACGCCCGTTTCATGTAGGTATGGAGGTATCTTGTGGATGTTGCCCACATCCCGCGAGTTGATGACGCGGTTCAGGGGGACGTTGGAGTATATGCTTATCTTCTCCCTCACGCTCTGCTTGAGCGGATGC
>CAZPUZ010000005.1:0-12709 GCA_964589875.1 uncultured archaeon | reverse complement strand
AGGATAGAGGCCGAGGAGGAATTCAGGAACGGCCAGCTCAAGGCGCTCATATGCACGTCCTCTCTGGAGCTGGGGATTGATATCGGTCAGATAGACTTCATCCTGCAGTACATGTCACCCAGGCAGGTCTCCAAGCTCACGCAGAGGATAGGCAGGTCCGGCCATACCGTGACAGGCATATCCGACGGCATAATCATCGCCGCGGAGTCCGACGACTGCTTTGAGTCTGCGGTCATCGCGGACCACACACTGGACAGGAAGATTGAACCCACTAATGTGTATGGAAAATCCCTGGACGTCCTGGGACACCAGATAGTCGGCCTGTCCCTGGACCAGTACAGGATACCGTATGAGAAGGCGTTCGAGACCGTGAAGAGGGCGTGGCCTTTCAGGGACCTCACCGAACCCGAGTTCCTGCAGACATGCATGCTCATGCAGCGACTGGGCTTCATATGGCTCAATGACGAGCAGTCGCCCCCGGAGCCGGGCAAGGCTTCCATAGTTGACAGGAAGACCCCCAAGTCGGACATAGTCATAAAGAGGAGGAGAAGGGCATGGGAGTATTACTACCAGAACCTGTCAACCATACCGGATTCCAAGAGCTATCAGGTAATTGACACAGTGTCCAACAAGGCCGTGGGGACGCTGGATGCCGAGTTCATGGCCCTGCATGGTTCTCCCGGTACTTCATTCATAGTCAAGGGTAGGGCGTGGAGGATACTTGAGGTGATGAGGAACAAGGTCATAGTCCAGCCCATGGCAGGCATTGAGGCCGCCATACCCGCATGGGAAGGCGAGCTCATACCCATACCCCGGGAAATCTCGCAGGACGTCGGGAAGATGAGGGGTTTCATCGCCGGGCTCGTCCAGAAGGGGATGAAAGACTCTGACATACTGAAGCGGATAACCGGCCGGCATCCGGTGGACAGGAACGCCGCGAAAAAGATGCTTGGCCTTGTCAGAAAGCAGGTGAAGTTCGGATTCGTGCCTGACCACCGCAACCTGCTCATCGAGTACGGCAGCCAGGAAGGGGAACGGACCGTGATAATCCATTCATGCTTCGGCTCCCTTATAAACGACACGTTCGGCAGGGTGCTGTCCAGCTTGCTCATAACCAAGCTGGGCTCCGTCGGCCTGCAAACAGACCCCTACAGGATAATACTCAAGATGCAGCACGGAAGCGTCGGGGACGTTGAGGACATGATAAGCAAGGTGAACCCGGACATGCTGGAGGCCGTTCTCAAGCTCACGCTGCCCAACACAGAGCTTTACAGGTGGCGTTTCCTTCATGTGTGCCAGCGGCTGGGCATCATCGCCAGGAATGCGGATTTCGGGCCGGGATACCTCAGGAAGATAATAGAGTCCTACAAGAACCAGCCGCCCAACGAGGAGGCCATGCACGAGTTGATGGAGGAGAAGCTGGACATTGAAGGCGCTAAGGGCTTCATAAGGCAGATACATGGCAAGAAGCTGAAGATAAAGACCTTGCCCGGCATATCTCCCATGGGAGAAGCCGGCTTGGCGCGCAGGTTTGAGATAGTGGCTCCCAAGAAGCCGGACCTGGAGATATTCAGGGTGTTCAGGGACAGGCTCATGAATACCCGTGTGAGGCTGCTGTGCACCAACTGCGGCACCGGCATAACCTACGCCGTCAAGGACCTTCCCGGGAGCCTGCACTGCGTGAACTGCCAGTCAAAGATGCTTGCCGTCACGGACACCAAGAATCTTGACGCCGAGCTGCTGCTGAACCGGAAGATAAAGAAGGGTGAAAATATCACGTACACGAAGGACGAGCAGTCGTATCTGGACAGGCTGGCCGACAGCGCGAGCCTGGTATCCGCTTCGGGTGCCAGGGCCGTTACAGCCCAGGCCGGTAGGGGCATCGGCCCCAGGACAGCCGCGCGCCTGCTCAGGAAGCAGACGGACGGCGACGAGCTGCTAAAGGACATACTCAGGGAAGAGATAGTCTATGCCAAGAACAAGCGATTCTGGAGGGAATAAAACAGCAGTGAAAGTGGTTAAGACATCAGAGCTTCCCCAGCTCGCCGAGGTATGTGCCGTCAAGCATGTATATCTTGGATGACCTTGTCTTGGCTATCCTGCCGATAGGGCCCATGAGCCTGGAGGGCCTTTCCTTGCCGTTAAGTGAGCGGCCTCCCCCGGAATAACTGTAGCTGGGCATAACTATGATATCAGGGACCGATTTTGACCCGCCGTATCTCTTCTCTATGGGCGCTTTCCTGAGTGCGGCCCTCACCCAGACCTGCTCTCTCCAGACATAGCCGAGACCATCCCTGAACTCAATGACAGGGTGGTTGTGGCCCATGAACACATGATCAGACTTCAGGAAGGACTTCTCCGGCCATGTATGGCCATGCATGAGGTAGCTGTCGCCCATCCTGACACCGGAGGAGGGATGGAACCTGATATTAGGCACCAGCTTTTCAAGGCCGTCGTCATGGTTGCCCGGCACTATCTCAACATCCACCTCGCTGCTTATGGTGTTGAGCATGTGGGGAACCTCCCTCTCTTCCTGGAAGCTCATGCCGGGCACCCTGTGCTTGACATCGCCCAGGATTATCATCTTCCTGGCACCCGTGGAGTTAACTGCGTGCCTGAGCCTCTCTATTAGCTTCTCTGTCTGGGAGGGTATCCTTATGCCTGCCCTCCTCATCTCGTACTCATATCCTATGTGGATGTCGGTGACCACGAGCACCTTCCCGGGAAGCAGTGCCGCAGCCTCGTCTGTTACAAAGTGGAAATCCATAAAAAGAAGATGGTTGATGCCTTATTATATAGTAATCCCGGCTTGCATGTCAGACAGGACTCTTGACGACTTCCCTGATAAGCTCCGGCTTCATAACACCCTTCTCGGTTATCAGCGCCGATACAAGGTCTGCCGGCGTGACATCAAAGGCAGGATTGCTTATCTTCACTCCCCTGAGACCCTTCGGGTCGGCAATCTCGTCCGGCTTCCTATGCTCGATTGGCTCGGCCGCGCCCATGACAGTTATCTGGTCGTATTTCAGCGTCTCGGTAGCCACGAACACAGGCGTCTGGAACTGTTCAGCCACCAGGGCTATAGTGTATGTGCCTATCTTGTTGACTATTGAGCCGTCGGCGAGTATGGCGTCTGCGCCTATCAGAACCTTGGTTGCCTGCTTCATGTAGGAGGCCACTGAAGCGTCAATGATGTATGTTGTGTCTATGTGGGCTTCGGACAGCTCCCTGGCTGTCATGAGACCCTGGCAGAGCGGCCTGGTCTCCGTGACTATCACGCTGAACTTTCTCCTCTTTTCCTTGGCTTTCTTGAGTATCTCCACAACGTTCTCGGAGTGACAATGCGTCAGGATGACGTCGCCATCCCTTATCTCCTCGGCGCCTATCCCTGAGATGGTCTCAACAGACTCCCTGAGGGTGGCAAGCATCTTCTCAGCCTGCTTCCTGGCATATTTGCGGACATTGTCTATGCTTCTCAGCTCATATCTTTCAACGCTGCTGTATATAGTGTCAACTACGTTCCTGAGCGCGGGCTCCGTGGATCTGGCCCCCTTGAGCTTTTCTGCTGCATGGGCAAGCTCCTCGATGAACGCCTTCCTGTTGGTAGATTCGCTGTTCTCAGCTATGTGCTTGAATACCCCCGCGGCCGCTTTGGCGATATCGTTGGCCCCCTGTATGTCAAGGCCGCTTATCCTTTCGGCCACATGATTGACATGGTCCCTGACCGGGTGCTTGCTGGAAGATTGAACTTTTGTTTTCCTGGTCTGTTTTAGAGAATTTGCCTTTTTCCTGGCTGTTTTCCGACCTTTCTGGACCTTTGAAGCCTTTTTGGAGGACTTTAAGCTCTTCCTGGACTTCTTTGGCCTTTTTTTGCCGGCCATAATGCCTTGTTATAGTTTTGTGGTTTATAAATGCCGGCAGCCGATATATAAATACACCTTTAAGTTGACAAAGTTAAAACCGCAATGAATCCTGGAAGGAGGGTGTAAAGTCGGTTTCACTGCGGTTTTGGCAAAATCCCCGGCTGTCTGGCAATTTCTGGATGTTGATAATAAAGAGGAGAGGGAATCCCCGGCAGCAGGTCGAGTGCGCCCTGGGATCCCCCCTCGCGGAATCCCTTCATCCCAATCCCAGAAGCCCCTTCCATGGAACTTCCTGCCCCTATCAACCTTTCGTCAGTGGGTTAAGCTGACTTGTCCCCCACCACCGAGAAAGGAAGTTACCGCAGAAACAGAAACTCAAACAGGTACTATACAAGAACGTAATATGTTCTATTATATGATACCGGAAAATGGGGGCCCGTGTCCGGTTGGAAGGCCCCCTGCCACTCGGCTGTTTTCGTTCACGCTATCAATCCCGGTCGTGAGTTCGGGAAGGGTCACACCCTTCAGTGAACGCCGGGTAACCCAGCGCAGCCCATACGATGAAGCATGTCGTTGCGTACTCTTTCATATGACGGTCCCCTTCTTCCTCAAGATATGAATGATGGATGATACCGACTCCTTGAGAACGGGTCTCCCAGGGAGCCTTGATGGAGATAGTGATGAAAAAAGTCACCAATGGATCATGACGGCCCCCGCTATCCTTTCGGTGTGCAGGGGCTCTGGTCGGGCAGGTCCGCCGCCGGGCTTCTGGGCATCGCGGTTATTATCGCCTGCTGGTATGTTGATGTGGCAGCCTGGCCACATGGAAATCCAGAGAATCCTTATGTCTGGCATCTAATGAATCCTCTAGCGGAGTAGAGAATGAGAAAATATGCATGTCTAAAGTCCCAACTACAGCGTTCCTGCCTGATTGTCTCGGGTCCCCCGAAACCGCTATCAAGCAGTGCTTATGCAAAAGTTGCACCGAGATGCAGGAAATGCCTCAAGTGGATTGTTGGTGAACATGAGATGTGACGGCGGCGCCATGAAAGGCGCTGGTAATGATATAATTATTTTGGCTGTGCACACTTAAATTCTTAACGTGATGATATCCTTCTGGCTTGCCGGTACGGCTGACAACCTCTTCCTTTTCCTTCCCTGCTTTATCTCTACTTCTTCCCGGCCGCCGGCGTCAGAGTATCTGACCGTGAGGCTGGCTGCGGTGCGCAGGGATTTGCGCGTTGGGTTGATGACAAGCGTCAGCGGTCCTGCGTGATTCACAGCCTCCATTGATACCGGTCTTGGGTAGATCCTGCGCGCGATTCTTCCGAGTTCCGTGTTCTCCTTCTCGTCCCTTCCCACCACAATCCTGCTGCCGCCCTTCCGAAAATGCCTTCCGAACTTCAGCAGACGGAATCCCGCTTCGGTAGGCTTCTCGTGACAGAGCATGTCAAAGACCCTCCTGGCGTACACCGGATCGGTGAGCAGGCAGCCGCCGGCAGGAGACGGGTAATCCCGGATGCCGTACCTCCTGGCAATGGCCATCTGCTCCTTCCTTGAGCGGCCGCTGATTCCCAGCAGCCTGCTCCTGTCAACCCAGCCATTCTTCTCAGGCATGGTCTCCGGCAGCAGCTTTGCCGAGAGCGGCCGCAGCACCCTGCCTCTCACACCGGCCCGCTTCTCAATGAGCATGATTTCCGGCTTCTTCTGTGACATGGGCCTCTGGCCAACCACCTCGCCGGTTACAAGAAAATCAAGCCCGCGCTTCCTTGCGAAAGCCCACGCCTTCCTCAGGCTCAGTATCCTGCAGTCAATGCATGGGTTCGCCTGGCTGCCGTAGCCGTGCCCTGGACTCCTTACGCTGCCTATAAGCGACCTGCTGCGCGAGACCTCGTGCAGCCTGATTCCTAGGGATTTGCAGGCCTTCCTTGAGTCTTCAATGCTGTCCGAGAAAGGGTCGGTGAAATGTATGGCCTCAACCCTGACGCCCTGCTCCTGCACGAGCCTGGCTGCCAGGATGCTGTCAAGGCCGCCGGACATCAGTATCAGCGCCCCGGGTTTCCCGGTCCGCTTAAGTGCCTTTCTTTTCGCTTTCATCAGAATAGAAATTCGCCCTGTTTAATAATAACCTTTCCGTCCACTTCAATGGTAGGCCTGCTGAAGACGAAGTCAAGATGGATTGACGTCTGGACGGCGCCGCCAAGGGAGGCGCTGGTCCCGAATGCTACGTGGGCAGTCCCCCTTATCTTCTCATCCTCCAGCGTCCTGCCGCTTGCTACCGCCCCTGTGTTGGTTCCTATGCCGAGCTCGGCGACGTTGGTGCCGTTCTCCACCCCGGTAAGCGTCTCCCACAGCTCTTTGTTTTCGCAGCTTATTGCTTTCCCTTCCTTTATCGCTATCCTGAACGGCCTGCCTTCGGGGCTGAAGCCGTTCTTCATGTCAACGACCAGAGTGCCGCTTGCAGAACCCTCCCTAGGAGCTATTGCCACCTCGCCGGCGGGCAGGTTGTTGAGCTCTCCGGCCGACCTTATCAGGCCGTTGTCGTTGCATACCTTTCTTCCGGGCATTATGTCCAGAGAAAGATCCGTTCCGGCAGGGGATGTGACTGTTATGGATTTCCCGCCTCTGACGATGTCTATGAGCCTGCCGTTCACCCTGTCCATCTCCTGGTAGTCAACAGGGACGGCGCGCAGGAACATGTCCCTGGTTATTCCCGGCATGGTGGCGGCCCTTGCGCCGCCGTTGCGGGCTCTTAGCATGGCCCTGGTATGGGTTATTGAGTTCCTGGTGGGCGCGATGATTATGTCCATGCCTTGCATGGCTTTCACGGCTTCCTGTGATGGCTCCCTTCCGGCCATGCCGGTTGGCTGCATCTTCACGAGAGAGCATTCGCATATATTGCTTCCCGCTTCCAGCAGAGCCTGGCCTATCTCCAGCCTCTCCCCTTCGGGATCGCATATTATAAGAGCCTTCTCCCCGGGCCTGGTTGCAAAGCATTCCTCCCAGACAATCCTGGAAACCCCTTCCATTGATGGCATGAATATGAGAATCTGGCGAAGCTCATTGCTCCTGCATCTGCTTCTTGCGCATGGCCTTGCCCGCCTCGCGGATGAACTTGCGCACGTATTCCCTGTGCGCCAGTATCTCCTGCTTCTGGAGGTCAAGCACCTTGCCGCTCCTGACGATCTCCTGCCATTTGCCCAGCTTGCTGAAGACGTCAAGGTACTTCTGGTCAATCACCCCGTCGTCAACCAGGTGCTTCCTGAAGAATTCTGGCAGCTGCTCCCTGGAGGGCGCGGGCTTGTCAAGCGCCTTGAGCAGCGTCATGGCAGTCTCGGACATTATCATGTACGACTTCTCTATCATGCTCTCCCTCTTGAGCACCTCAACCTTGACGATGAGTCCCTGCATATGCTTGACATACTTCTTGGCTTTCTTTATCCAAGAGTCAAGCTCCTCGCCGGAGATGCTGCTTATCTGCTTGTGCTCAACCTTCTTCCTTACCTCAATGATGTCCTCAAGCTGCTTGACCTGCTCCTCTGTCATGAACTTCATCTTGACGAGAGTCTTGCGCAGCGCCGCGGGGGCGTCACTGGGTCTGGGAGGGGATTTGCCCAGGAACATGAGCACGGCCTGGGAACCCTCAAGCATGGCGTAGTAGAGGTCCTCCACTACCATGTACATCTTGGCGTTCTCCACCCTCTTTATCCTCTTGGGTCCCCTTTCAATGTACTTCTCAACAGCCTCCTTAGAGGGCTTTATCTCGCCCATCTGGAGCAGCCTCTTTATGGGCATGAAGACGTCCTTGTCGTAGACCGGGATTCCTTCCCTGATGAAGTTGAATACTATGGGGTGGCCTATCCTCACCATGTTCCAGAACTCCGTGAGCAGGTACGGCTGCTGGACGGAGAGGTACTTGCTGCATTCCTTGGAGAAGTAATCCAGGTCATCTTCTATCCTGTTCTTCATGCTCGGTGTTATCCGCTGTCGGGTATCGTCGATTATAACAAAGACATCGATGTCGCTCTCGCCCTTGAAAGTCTGCCTCGCCGTTGAGCCGAACAGCACGATGCTGCGTATCAGCGGCCCGTACTTCTTCAGGGAAAGCTTGGTGAACTTCTTGAGAATCTCAATCCTCTTCTTCTTGCCGACACCCCTGGATTTCTTGCCCGGTTTGCATGCCTGCCTGGCGGCCTTCTTGAAATCGTTCTCCCCGCCGGGGACGGATTCTCTGCCCTCCTCAGGCTGCTGTGGCGCGATCTTATCGGTATCAACAGTCTCCTCGTCAAGCGCGCTCCTGACCTCGTCCATTATGTCGCTTTCCTCTTCCCGGGCCCTGCCTTTCTGGGGCTTTGGCTGCTTAGAGGCTTTCTTGGATGGCATGGAAATCACTCAGCATAGCTGAATCTTAATGCTAATAATTACGATTGGTGTTTTAAAAGTAGGTGAAATGTGGGGTTACCGGAGGTAGCCTTTCTTCCTTCCGGAGATGTAATCCGTCTTGCCGGCGTTGGCGTAAGTTCCGGAGAATTCGCCGTAATCCCTGATATCCGTTTCCTCTTCCTTCTGCTTTGGCTTTTCCAGTTCCTGAACGACGAATGTGGCGGTCTCGGAAGAGGCGTCCCTCCTTATGTCGCTGGCGTGTATGGGAGAAGGATATGACATGGACGAACGGAAATGTGAAGAAAACTTAACGGAACTCGCCTTTCTTCCAGGTATCGGGCTTCTTGCCCTTCTTGATTGCCGTCTGGGACAGGAATGTCCATTCCTCTTCCGGTATGTCCAGCATGTCCTTGAGAGGCTCCCATGCGTGCTCCTGTATGATGGCCTTCTGTCGGCGGAAGTCGCCTGCCACCGGACCCTTCACCCCGAAGAACTCCTCCGGCAGCTCTTCCGGGTGGATGTCCTGCTCCAGGAACTTTATACAGAGCCTGAGCACCGCGACGGAATGCTGGTAAGGGTCCTTGGCCCCTCCCCTCTCGTAGATGACATATGCCTTGTGGTTCTTGCCGAAGCCTGTCTTCCTCATGTAATATAGCAGCTTGTAGATGCGGATGTCGCCAAGCTCCAGCGGCTCGTGAGCGTGCATGGTATTGGGGGCGTTGGCATGGACCGACAGTGTGATTTCACCCATCTTGGGTACGGTGTCAGCAATCTTCTCAAACTCCAGGACAGGATCAAGTCCCTGCGTAGCCAGATGCTCCCAGTCCTGCAGCATCCACACCCTGTCGTTGCCCATGCTGTCCCTTATGGTCTTTACAGCGGCGTATATCTGCTTGGGATGCCATAACAGGAACAGGCCCGCATGTTGCGGGTCCCTGGAATCCGGTATCTCTATGGCTATCTTCAGATTCTTTGCTGTCTCAATCAGCTCTTCCCTTTCGTTGGAATCCTTTATCTTCCGGAGCTCTTCCTTGATGAGGACGTCGTTTATCCATTTCTCTATCCTCTCCATGTGCCCCTGGAGGAACTTGGCGCCGACCACACCGTAGAAGAAGTCTTTGAAAGACCTGTCGTTCTCGTTCTCTGCCTTCCGCCATGCATCGTCGACCCATCTGCTGTTGCCGTAATCCAGTCCGTATCTTTCAAGCACGTTCTTATAGACCTCAGCCATCTCCATCCACATCTTGTCCTTTGTATAGAAGAGGTAATGTGCCATGATGTGGTAGCCGTCTATGACGCCCGTTGTGGTCCTCAGATCCTCGCTGTGCCATCTCTTTCCTTCAGCCAGCTTGCTCCTCATGGTCTCTTTTATGTACTTCCGGTCCTTCTCCGCGCTTATGATGGAGAACTGTTCGGTCATGCTCTCCATTATGCTCCTTATCTTCTGGTACATGGCCTCCTCTATCATAGGCGGCTGGGGTATGGTGTTCCGGGTCTCTATGTAAGTGATGACGTTCTCGGGTATTCCGGCTGCCCTGAGCTGCTTTGAAGTTTCTTCTCTTCGCGTGGTCTCGGCCTCGGCATGGCCCTTGGCAGTAGCCTTTGTTATTTCCTCTCTCGTAAGCACGTCATGCACGAAGTCTTCCCATTTCTCATCAACGAACCAGTCCCTGAGCTGCTTGTTCTCCTTCATTATCCTTGCTATGAAGTGGCCCTCATGGTCACAGAACGTCATTGTCAGCTTCCGACCGGCGTATGTCATGAGCTCCAGCCAGACGTTGAGGCATGCGTGAAAGTCTATGTACTTTGCCCCGGCGAAGACGGCCGAGCGTATGGACTTCTTTATATGGTCCTCGGCATCCCTGTATTCCCCGCGCTCGGGCATGCACATGGGTATGGTCAGAGAGCCGTGCCATAGTATGTCAAGCCCCTGCTTCTTGGCGATATACCTGACCTCCCTGCCCTCGGTCTCGGTCACCTCGTGCGGCACGTCTCCCGCTATCTCAACCGCCGAAGTGCCCCTGGTCAGCGCGAAGCCGAGCTTCCTTACAGTGGTCGCCAGCTCCTCGGCCCTGGCGATATTGTACAGCCCGGTGGTGACTCCTATCTGGTATGGCATGCTACCAATTAAAATTATTGTTCCTGATTAAATAAATGGCAATATGGAACTGGAAGCAATGAAGAGTGACATAACCCGGTTGGATGCTGAGGCAATCATGAATCCGGCCAATCCATGATAACCATGGGAGGCGGCTTCGCGGGACTCATACTCAGGAGGGGCGGGGAATCCATAAGGGAGGAAGCCCGGGAGCATGTACCGGTGCCGGTCGGCAGGGAGGCTGCCTGCCGGGCGTGTGATACATGCGCCTACCATGGAGAGGCCGGTGCAGAGGAAGAACCCGGAAAATGTGAGGCTGGCCATGCGGGCTGCCATGGAATGCGTCGACAGAGGGGGCGTCAGAGAGCTGGTGGTGCCCGGACTGGGAACAGGGGTGGGCGGCGTGCCCTTTGACGAAGCCGCGAAGGCCATGGTCACGGAAGCCTGCTCATCAGGCCTTCCATGCTGGAGAAGATGATTCGTCGCTTATGAAAAGGGATTCTTTGAAGCGCTCATGAGAGAGCTGCGATAATCACTTCCCTATCTTCATGAGGTCCTTGAGGTAGGATGTGACGGTCTTGTAGTCCCTGCCGCTGGCCCTGAAGTACATTTTGCTGACCCTCTCAAAGAACACGGCCTCGTACGGGCCGGGCCTGAAGAACAGGTGGTAGAATGAGAGGACCTTTGGCTTGAAGAACCTCTTGACACCCGAGAGCCTGCCCCTGAACCGCTGGTAAGCGGATTGCGGCTTCTCCGTCTCAAAGCTCTTCCCCACCTCTTCGTATATCTCCTGCTCAATTTTCTTGGCCCCGATTATCTCGTTGATGTAGTTCTCCATTGCTATCTCCTTGGCTTTCAGCTCAATCATGTAGACCAGGAGCGCGTTCTGCGACATTATCCACGTGTTCAACGGGAATATCATGAGGTTGTCGCTCTCGAAGCCCTCCGGCGGCGGCGTCCTCAGCAGGCTCAGCAGGAACTGCATGTCAAACAATATGTAATACAACTCCTCGGGGTACATCTCCTGGTTCTCCATCTGCATGCCCTTGGTGCTTATGGCAGCCGCCAGCAGGCCGTCTATGTCCTTGTCTTCAAACTTGATTTCGTACTTGTACTCGATAAGCTTCTTCCATGACTTCACCCAGTCGTCGTAAGGGTATATCTCCCACTTGCCGCCGCCTTTTGAGTATACTGCGGGGGGCTTTCCGGACTCCACTATGGGTATGGACTTCCATATCCAGAGCCTGGTGCCGGTCATGGCCTCTGACTGGCCGAATCCGGGAGTGACGTATGCATTGCTAACCCATGCGCTGGGATTCACCTCGTCACTCTCCTTCATGGACTTGAACTTGGCTATGTACGGCTTGAGCCATTCCCTGTACTCCTCAATGGACTTCTTCCTGGCCCTGGCAAGGTTCTCTATCCTGGCGTACCTCTCCTTCACAACCGGGAAGAACATCTCCTTCCACTCTTTGTAGAGCATGTTCTTGGTCTTCAGAACGGTGCCCTCGGCCGCGGAGACGTTGAGCTCCTTCCTTATTGTGTCAACATCGTCCCAGTCCTCGTTCATCCTGATGAAGTCTGTTATTATGGTGGGCCACCTCCTGGCCATGGTGACCATGGAGTATCCCTCGCCGGTATAAGCGTCAACACGGTCAACGAACAGGGACCTTATCACATGGTCGTCCTTGGTCTTGTGGGCGCTGTTGAAGTAGTCGATTATTTCCTTGTACCTCCTGGTGTCGTGGCTCAGCAGCTCATAGTCGGCCACGGCCTGAGCGGCTGAAGTGAGGCCGGTCTTGATGGCCTGCTCCATCTTCTGCTTCTGTGCTATGGTGAGGTTGAAGTATTCCGCATAAACCGGAGAGACGTGAAGGAACTCGTCGGCCTTCTTCACAGTGTAACGCCACTTGGGTGCCTTGTATATGAAGGCGTGGTAGATGTTAGAGCCACTGCCCCTGAGACCAGTGAAGTCAAGAATCATGCTCATCTCCTTGGGCGTCCCGTGGAGCACCTCGCCGACGAATGTCTCCTGATTGGACTTGGACTGGAGCAGGTCCGCGACCATCTTGCCGCCCAGGAAGTCCAGGTCGGATGCCGTTATCTTGCATCTTGGGAAGTGCGTCTTCTTTAGTATCTCTTCCCTGAGCTTCTCCTTCTCTCCCGGCATCAGTCTCCTGACCATGACAAACCGCCTCAAACGCTCATGCTACGAATACGAGTATGCCACCTGCAATTATCAGTATGAAGCCGAGTACCACGCCGACCATGTCAAACGGGGGGGCCTGATGCTCAATGGTGTTGGGGAAGAACAAGACCAGATACCCTCCTGCCAGTATCATGAGCACGCCGACGAGTATTCCAA
>CAZPUZ010000004.1:5724-13184 GCA_964589875.1 uncultured archaeon | reverse complement strand
CTTCAGGTCGGCCAGCCTGGGGTTGTCCTTTCTCTGGTACATGTCATCAATGGCCTTGAGGATGATATGCCTGCCGCCGCCGAGCAGCCAGTAAGCATGGTCAAAGATGCTCGCGAATTCCTTCATCCACTGGGAAAGCTGGACGCCCTTGGGAGGCACGAGGGGATTGAACCTGAATGGTGCGGGGTCCCTGCCGACAGTGTAGATGTCTATCCTGTCCTTTAGTTCCGTGGCCAGCAGGTCTTTGTAATTCCTCTTGGAGAAGTCAAAGATTATCACAGGGATGCCCTTTTCCGAGACCTTGTCCGCAAGAAGATACGCTATGTTGGTCTTTCCGTAGCCGGAAGAGCCGAACAGAGCCATATGGGTAAGAAGCATGCTGTGGTCAATCCTGAAGGGGTACAACTTCTTCTTGCCGTAAAGCACCTGCCCAAGCTCAAGGTCCCCCCTTGAAGCCAGCTCCTTTTCGGGCGGCTCAGCGAGCACAGTGTTCTTCAGCTCCTTGTCAGCGAAGACCCTGGCCTTGATGACATCAACGAGCTCGAATATGCGCTGCCTGGTTTCCTCGTCGCCGAGCAGGTAGGCCGTGGTGAGCCTCTCGGCCTTCTGCTTTCCCAGGACAGGCACCAGCTTCTTGACCTCGTCTGTGAATATGCGTTCCTTGGTATCAATCATGGCATTCCTCCGTCATCGCCCATCGCTGTCCAGTCCCTCGGCTTCTTCCCTGAACATGCTGGCTATCTTGCATTCGTTCCTGTGCTGCTCCATCAGCTCCTGCAGCTCGGTCCTCAACTCCATCAGGTCCCTCCAGTACTGCCTGACCTCGCTCCTCTTTTCCTTCCTAAGAACGGAAATGTCCAGCTTGATGTTCCTCCTGTCCTCAAGGTCCGTCAGCCTCGCGGCGATATCCTGTTTCTCCTCTATGTCGGCATCAATGTCCTTGACCATATCCCTGTGAATCTCTTCCCTGGACTTCATCATGTCTTTAATCTCATTAATCCTTTCCCTGAGGAACTGTACCCTTTCAAAAAGACCCCCTATGACCTCGGGGCTTATCCTCTTCAGGGACTCAACAACGTCGTCCTCGAGCATGGGCCGGGCTTCGCGCTTCTTGACTACGACGCGCTCCCTTTCGACCCTTTCCTCCGGCTGCTCCTCCCTGAACATCCTTGTCTCAGAAGGGGTTTCCTCCTCTATTTCGGTCTTGTAGATATCATCAAGGTCCTTGTCTTTGTACACCCTGTCCATGTAATCCTTTGCCATTCAAACACCATCATGTCTCGCGTAAGACGCAAGACTCTATATTTTACTTGCAGACGGAAAATATAAATACTTGATCCAGATCCAAGCGTGGAAGGCATGAAAGACAACGCAAGACACGGATAATACCAGCATAATTCCCAGGAAATGCCGTTTTTCTGGCCATTAATATAAGCATGGTCGGACAATAACTCATTATGGCAGCCAAACCCAGAAAAATAAAGAAAAACGGGAAGGCCAAGGAAAACAACACCAGCGCACCCAAGCCCGAGAAGCCCCCAAAACCTTCAAAGCAAACGCCCGAGGAAGAGCTCAAGCACATTCCCAAGTCCCTGATCGAGCAGAGGTTCATCAGCGGCCACACGTATCCCCAACAGAGGACCCTTGGACAGAAGGCCGCCGACTGGACAACCAAATGGGTGGGCAGCTGGACATTCATCCTCGCACTGTTCGTCTTCATGGCTACATGGATGAGCATGAATGTATATTTCCTGAGCACGGGGAGGTGGGACCCATATCCGTTCATCCTTCTAAATTTCGTTCTGTCCTGCCTGGCTGCGATACAGGCACCCATTATACTGATGAGCCAGAACAGGCAGAGCCAGATGGACCGCCTGAAGGCCGAGAGGGATTTCGCCGTGAACCGCAAGTCTGAGAAGGAAGTGGAGAACATGCAGCAGGACCTTGACGAGATAAAGCGGCTCATAACACAGCTGGCGAACGGGAAACCAAAGAACTCCAAACCAGAATAAACCGCTTCCCCTTCATATCATTTCTTTGACGGCTTATAGCCGGTCCTGTATCCGGGGTTGGTTGCCGGCCTGTACTTGTTGGGGTAATGGATATCTGTCTTGACGTCGTGCGAGACCTTCTTGAAGAACCTGAAGACCTTGTACGGGTTCCTGATGTTGCTCAGGCGGTAAGGTGTATGGTAAGGTCCCCTCCTGCCGTAGCTGATGGTGCCTGCCGTGAAGATGCATATGGTCCCGCTGGATTTGGCGAGCAGCCTGTCCCAGACGCTGACATTGACCTCAACATTGGTTATCTTGTCATAGTCAACGGTCTTGAAGTCCCTCCCTATGACGCCGCTCTTGATTATAACCCTCTTGTCGGTTATGGCATATCTCACATACTTGAATACCAGCCAGCTGTACAGCGGGCCGCCGAATGTCAGGCCAAGCCCGACCCATAAATGCGGGAGCAGGAAGCTGAACGGCCCGAAAGGTGACGAGATTATGAAGAAAACACTGACCAGAAGAAAAGGCAGCCCTACTATGCTCAGTACCATGGAACCCATCACGAAGGGGAGGAAATTGGGCTTGCCGTGCCAAAGCACCTTCTCTCTACGGCCAAGTATCTGCTTGATGTCCTCCATGAAGCTAACCTGAAGAGATATTGTTTTCATTTTCTTAAATATTCAGCAAGACCAGCACAACGCCAAGCCCTATACAGTAAACAGCGAACCAGCTGAACCGCCTGTCCATCACCAGCCGTATCACAAGCTTGAGGGAGAGGTATCCCACGACCAGGGAGGCAAGGAAGCCTCCCGCAAGAGCGTCAATTCCTATGCCTGACACCACTAGCCCGTCAAGCTGGAATATCATCGCCCCGAGGATAGCAGGAACCGCAAGCAAAAATGAGAACCGGATGGCCTGCTCCCTCTTCAATCCCAGGAACAGCGAAGTCCCGATGGTCGCGCCGCTTCTGGATATGCCCGGCGCCACGGCAAGACCCTGGGCGGCTCCTACAAGGACAGACCTCCACCAGCCCAGCTTCCTCTTTCCGTTGCCGCCAAGCCTGCCCAGCGCCAGTATGAAACCCGTCACCACAAGCGCGCAGCCGACCATCAGCATGCTCGCGTACATGGACTCGAAGGAATACCGGAAGGTGAAGCCTATGATTGCGGTTGGTATGCTGCCTATGATCACATATAGCAGCAGTTTTCCGTGAGGCGAAGCAAAGTCCCGCTTTCCCAGCGCCTTTAATATCGCCTGGATATCCGTTCTAAAGAAAACCAATATCACCAGCAGCGTGGCCACGTGGAGCATGACGTCAAAGGCTATGGGGACATCAAGACCCAGGTAATGCTGGGCAACAGCCAGGTGACCGGAACTGGATACAGGCAGCCATTCGGTGATGCCCTGCAGAATACCTAGAATTATTGCCTGGACGGCATTAAGCATAATACAGGATTCAATAAGCGTCTAAATAACTATTATACACCTTTTAATTGACAGAACAAAGAAGGGACACATCATGGCTCCCTTCATCATTGCGGATGATGTGTCTCCTATAGCCCGCCAACAACAGGCTCGCGAGGCGGGCGGGCAAATGCGCACCCTTGCGGCCATAACAAAATCAACCTCCGCGTATGTTCTCCCAGATTCCTCTGTCTGATGATTGGGGTTGTGGGTTCAAAGGAAAAAAGGAAAGGCGTGACCGGGTCATTAGGGTTAAGCCAACGCCCCTCCTTCCTTGGAAGTGCTTCTCCGGTGTTTGGCTCCATACTAGAAGGCTGGAGCAGGGATACCGGCATCCGCTGGCCTTCCCCCGGGAAGTAAAGAAAAGGAGTCTTCTTTTTCATTGAGCCAACGGCCCATCATGCTCCCACCCCCATATGACAGCGGGTGGGAGTGTTCATGGCGGGTCGTTCTTGCTCAGACGGCCACCACAACGCCGTCCAAGACGGTCAGCTGCGGCTCCTCTTCCGAAAACACACTGGTCTCCGGAAGCTGGAGGCGGCCTTCCTCGTAGGCGGCCGCTTCCTCTTCGGTGAGCTCCCTCATCATTGAGAGGTCCTCACCGCACCGGCAGCTGCGTCCAAGCAGCAACGAGGTGCCGAGCCTCTGCTCGAACTCCTCTTCCGGCATGACAAGCCACTGCCCTTCCGTGAGCTCGGCCACTAAAACCAATGTCTTTCCCTGCATCCTTCTTCTCCTTTCTTCTCCACCAAGAATCATCCTTAACATTAATCTCAGGAACCTACGTGTTCCTGAGCGGAATCACATTTCCTTCCCACGACGCGGTACAATGGACGGTGCCGTTCTTGCCTTCCTCCCTCTGAAGCCAAAGCGGCTCCTTGTTGAAGGCCGATCCGGGCAAGCAATATGCCCTGACAACTGCGACTGGATCGCCTTCCGACACCGTGACGACCCACTCCACCTCATCGGGCGGAGCTTGTCGCTTCCATTCTGGTGCCTTATGGGCACCTGAGAAGTTGGAAGCGACCCACAAGGTCCTGGGGCATACCCATAACAGGGAATGCCCGTCCATGGAAATCCCATACTTCCACGTAGGTTTCTCCTTAGGCGGACCAATCACTCTGGTGTCAATCGACCCGGCAGCAAGTTCCTCTCCCTGAGGAATCATTATTTCTGAGAATTTGACTCTCTCCACCCAAGGGTGAAGAACTCTAATAGCTTCTATAGCTATTGTGCACATGACTATCTCCTTCCAATTGCCCGCCAGTTAGCATAACCCCGCAGCTCTGGCAGGCAAGCTTTGCTGCTGCTGGGGTTGTTTTCACTGTTTCACAAAAATCCTACCCAAGACCATGCAAGACACGGCCCCGGGAACCTCGTTCTTATGTATGAACAACACCCATCCCCGGCCTCACGGCTATCTCAATCGAAATCCCGGAACGGTGCAGTAAGGGCTGCTTTCCATTATTGCCGGCGTTGCATCTTGCCGGCCACTTTTCGCAGCCTTTGCGTTTGTCCGCCGTTTCCGGGTCACTGTTCAACTGATGCCGCACGCGCAGCGCCGGTTGGATGATTAGGTTGCGCTCGCGCTTCTATACGGCCGGGCTAACGGAACGAATTCCGTCAGTTTTGGATTGTGTTGATGTATTTTGGGATGAGCATCATGCCTTTCACAGCATCCATGCCCTGCGCGGAGCGATTGTCGTTTTATTTTTTTAATATTGTCTTAATTTTGAGTGACACTATTGCTACCGCTGGGGAGTCAATAATCAAGCCCCCTTGCTAGTAATATCATAAAAAGGTTTATAAAGATATCGTTATTTCACTATAATTTAGTGACATATTAGAGCATACAATGGAAAAGAATAAAAATAAAAAATAAAGAAAAACAGAAAGGAAAAGGGAGCATCTCAGGATTTTCTTTTCTTTTCCGGCTTTGCTGGTTTGCTCAGCTTGTCCAGTTTCCTTTCAATGCGGTCAAGCCTCTCTGTTATGTCTTTCCAGGCGTCAAGCATTATCTCGTGCGGCGGCTTCGGCCGAAACTTGGCCGGTATGGGTTTCCTGTCGCGGAGGAAGTCCAGGATATCTTTGTTCTTCAGGGCATAGTATTTCCTGCCCTTTTTCCACTCAGAATCCACCAAGCCTATCTCCTGCAGCAGAGTGAGATGGAAATCAATCGTCTGCGGCTTCTTCCCGATTCCATTTGCAATCTCTGTCAGGTATTTGTCGCCTTTAGACAGGCTTAGCAGGATATCCCTTCTGACCTCGCTGGACAGGGCCTTGTGGACAATATCCTCGAACAATGGCATCTTATCAAAAGGATATTGATTTCGGTATTAATATACCTTTATTAAATATCTACTTTTCTAGAATAACCGAAACATTTATATATCCATGTGTTTAATAGTATCATAGAAAAACCGAAACTGGTCATATCAAGACAGGAGGTGATTGAATGCCAATGCATGAATACTATGAAAGTACCCCGGTAAGCCATCATCAGGTCAGCCCTCCCCGCGAAGACGGGTTGGCTTTGAGAATCGCCAAGTCATCCGCAATAACAGGCTGCATAGCAGCGGCCATGCTGGTCGGGAGCATCCCGGTTAACACCGTGTTGCCAACATCAGCGCCCATATGGATGGGATTTGCGATGCTGCTATCAAGGAGATAAGGAGGTGGATAGATGAATGAGGACGACAGCACATCAGAAGGGTTGCCGATGCCATGGAAGCCGAGAATAGGCTCTTTTGAATGGTACAGCAGATGGGCGATTGACACAATGGAACCCGCTGCAGACCATACCGACGAATACAAGGAACTGTACAGAAGACTTCAAGATGAAGTAAAAGCAGCGGATATGTGCTTTCAAAGAGGATATGAACTGTATATCGAATTATCAAGAATGGGCCATGAAGGAACAGTTTAATTGAGTTCAGTGCGCCGGCGCATTGATTATTCTTTCAGCAGGAAAAGTCAATAAAACGAAAAAAAGAAAAAAGCAGGGAAAGCCTATCTCTCCCTCTTGCCTTCGATGAACTCGTCCACCATCTTCCTGGCCTGGTTGTCCTCTATCTGCTCCGGTGGGTGCTTCATGCAATAGGCGGATATGGACGTCAGCTTGCCGGCAATCTTCCTGTCCAATCCGAGCTTGCAGCACCTGATGGCGTCTATGCCCACTCCGGCACTGTTGGGGCTGTCCTCAACAGACAAGCGGACCTCTATGTTCATTGGAACGTCGCCGAACTGCTGGCCTTCAAGCCGAAGGAAACAGACCTTGTTGTCGTCCTGCCAGTTCACCCAGTCACTGGGGCCGATATGGACGTTCCTGTCAGGAAGCCTCTCGGGCAGGATTGACTGCACTGCATCGGTCTTGCTTATCTTCTTGCTCTTGAGCCTGGCCCTTTCTATCATGTTCAGGAAGTCGGTGTTGCCGCCGGTATTGAGCTGGTATGTGTTCTGGAGCTTGACACCCCTGTCTGACATTAGCCTGGCAAGCGTCCTGTGTGTTATGGTGGCGCCCACCTGCGCCTTGATGTCGTCTCCCACGCAAGGAAGGCCCTTCTCAACGAACTTCTTCTCCCATTCAGGGTCTGAAACCACGAATACGGGAAGCATGTTCACGAAGCCGCAGCCAGCTTCCAGAGCCGCCTCTGCGTACTTCTTGACCGCGTTCTCGGAGCCGACAGGCAGGTAAGTCACCAGTATCTCTGCGCCGCTGTCCTTAAGGACCTGCGCCACGTCCACCGGCTCCTTTTCAGCCACCCTGAAGGACACGTCCTCGGGGAACTCGGCCATGTGCGGCGCGACGCCGTCCATGACGGGCCCCATCTGGACCTCGACCCCCATGCTGGGTATGTCCTTGCAGAAGACCTTGGTGCAATTGGGCTTGGCGAAAATAGCCTCTGAAACGTCCTTGCCTACCTTCCTGGCGTCAACGTCAAAAGCCGCAACAACCTTGATGTCCGAAAGCTTGTAGCCGCCTATGACATTGTGCATGAG
>CAZPUZ010000004.1:0-5714 GCA_964589875.1 uncultured archaeon | reverse complement strand
GAGGCCGGGTATGAGCTTGTCGTTGTTGTCGATGTCCTTGTAGTAATAGAATCCCTGTATCAGGCTGGATGCGCAGTTGCCTATGCCTGCAATGGCAATCTTGATTTCTCCCATAATTTCCCTCCTTTATTGAATTGTAAAACAGGCCGTTTATGTGTTCAATTATTTTACAGCTGTAAAATAATTGCCTCAGCGGATATAAATAGTTTACCCGTGTAAAACATTTAACCCGGCTGCGCCAATTCTATTATGGGATTACATGGGCAGGCATCTCGACAGGCTGAGGAAACTGAATACGAGGGAGTGCCTGTGGGTCTATATACTGAAGATGCTCTCAAAGGGGCCCAGCCACGGGTATGCCCTGAGAAAGCAGATAAGCGATGAGTTCGGCTTCATACCAGGCAACGTCACTGCTTACAAGGTGCTCTATGACCTGCAGCTGATGGGGCTGGTCACTAAGAGGAAGGAAGGCATGAAGAGGGTGTATGAGATAACACATAAAGGCAGAAAGGACTTAAGGGAAGCCATCAATTATTACAGAGAGCTTGCAAGAAAGCTTGAGGAAAGGTGACCCGCATGACGTTCTACAAGAACCGCAGCAAATTTTCCGGACTGTCTGAAGGCATAGGCAGGTCATTCTCGAGGCTGGGACTTTCACCCAAGCAGTGGACGCTGGTGAGCCTGATGCCTGTTCTCATTGCAGTGTATGCCCTCAGCGAGCGCATGTTCATAATAGCCGGCCTGCTGTTCATTCTGTCCAGCTTCCTTGACATGGTTGACGGCGCGGTCGCCAGGCAGACCGGCAAGGCCACTAGGAAAGGCGCCTACCTGGACACTATCGTGGACCGATATGTTGAGGTTATAATAGTCTTCGGTGTGCTGCTGGCATCGTTGCCGGGCTTCATCTTCCAGGCATCTGCCTGGATATTCCTGTACCTGTTCGGCAGCCTCATGACGACGTATTCAAAGGCTGCGGCAAAGGAGAAGGAGCTCATCGGCAGGGGGGACGAGCTGAAAGGCGGCTTGCTGGAAAGGGCCGAGAGGCTCATAATCCTGTTTGTCGGTATAATGCTGGCTTCCCTGGACCCCGTGCTGCTGACATACGTCATTGCCCTGCTGGCCGTGCTAACCAACATCAGCGCTCTCCAGAGGATAAGCATGGCCATGAAGAAGAAACAGGGCTTATTCTGAGAATGTCAGTCTGAACTCTTTCTCTGATATCGCCTTATCCAGGCTTTCTTGAACAGGGGCAGCGTCAGGTGGACAGCATGAAACCGACAGCCGGACGACGGCGTTTATCCACGGGTCAAGTATCCCCACCGCGAGCATGTAAAGGCTTATGGCAAGGTACGTAAAGAGTATCAACAGGGCCCTTCACATGTAGCTGGTCTCCCATGCCTTGTCACCTTCAACGCGAAGGTTCCTCTTCTCTATCTCAGCTACCCTTTCCTCAATGGTCCTGCCTGCTATAATGCCCTTTTATATTTGGCAGATGAACTATAAACCCGTGATGTCATGGAAATACCTTCAGTAAAGCTCAATACCGGCATGAGTATGCCAGTCCTGGGCCTCGGCACATGGAGACTCACCGGCGAGGCATGCGTTGAGACTGTCAGAACCGCCCTGAAGCTTGGCTATCGCCACATAGACACGGCCGAGCACTACGGCAACCACAGGCATGTCGCAGAAGGTATATACGATTTCGAGCGTTCCAGCATCTTCCTCACCACCAAGTTATGGAGGGATTATCTCCACAGGGAGCAGGTGAGAAGCGAGTGCGAGCGGGCCCTGAAGGAGCTGGATACAGACTACATAGACCTATATCTCATCCATTGGCCCAACAAGGAAGTGCCGATATCAGAAACGCTTGAGGCCATGCAGAAGCTGAGGGACGATGGCATGGTCAGGTCCATCGGCGTCAGCAACTTCACGATAAAGCATCTGGAGGAAGCCATGGAAACCGGAATCCAGATAAGCGCCAACCAGGTTGAGTTCCATCCCCACCTCTACCAGAAAGAGCTGCTGGAGTTCTGCAGGAAGGCCGGCATCGTCATCACCGCTTATTCGCCCCTCGCACACGGGGGGATAATGAAGGATCCTGTTTTAAGGGAGATAGCAGACAGCCTGCACAAGACGCCGGCACAGGTCTCTCTGAAATGGCTGCTGAGCAAGGGCACTGTGGCCATACCAAAGGCCAGCTCTGAGGAGCATCTCAGGCAGAACATGGACATCTTCGGATGGGAGCTTTCCGCTGAAGACATAGCCAAGATTGACAGCATCAAAACCAATGAGAGGTTCAACAACCCTCCATACTCCGAGTTCTGAACCAAACATTTAAATACCACTCATACATATTGTTCTATCAGTTAACCTATAATACCACATACAGGCCAATGATGAGGGCGCCATGCGCCTAATGAAGGAGGTAATGAAATGGCAATAATCAAGTTTGAGGTACCAAAGGACCTCGCGAACAGGATTTATGAGGCAGTCACGACCGCGAAGTCAAGCGGCAAAATCAGGATAGGCGTCAACGAGACCACCAAGGCGATTGAGAGGGGGCTGGCCAAGCTTGTCGTGATAGCCGCGGACGTCTCCCCGGAGGAGGTCGTGATGCACCTTCCGCTGCTCTGCGAGGAGAAGGAAATCCCGTATTCGACCGTTCCTTCCAAGGAGGAACTGGGAAGGTCGGTAGGCATCCAGGTACCCACGTCTTCTGTCGCGATAACCGAGGAAGGCGAAGGCAAGGCTCTTGTAGCTGAAATCGCGGCAAAGCTGGAAGATGCCAAGAAGAGCGGTTCTGAGTGAGCCGCCTGATTCAGGATTGAGGTGAATTCATGGCAATACCGGCAGAGGTTGTACAGGTTGGTTCAAAGATGGGAATAAAGGGAGTGAGCAGGGTCAGGTGTAAGATCATGGAAGGCAGGGACCAAGGAAAAGTAGTCATCAGGAATGTCGCCGGCCCCATCAAGCCGGGAGATGTCATAATGCTCAAGGAGACTGCAATGGAGGCAGAATCAAAGTTCGCCCAGAGGTGATGATATGGTAAAGTGCTCTTTCTGCGGAGGACCCATGCCAGATGGCAAGGGAAGGATGTTCGTGAAGAAGTCAGGACAGGTGCTTTACTTCTGCTCCTCAAAATGCCAGAACAATTTCAGGCTCGGAAGGCAGGGCAAGAAGCAGAAGTGGACCCACACATATCATGACGAGAAGGGCAAACAATAAATAAGAAGCCAACCAAAATATCTTCTATCAGCCAGCTATCCTTTAGCTTTCATGCTCAACAAACATATCACGTCCAATTCCGACACCTGACAGGTTGAGGACACGGGACAAAAGATGCCGCCTTTGTCTATTGTTTTTTCTATATCACAACCCGCAACACTTTGCTGAAAGGAGAAGCATGGCAGTAAGAATCCAGGTTGTAACCGTTCGTCGCACCCGCTGCCCGCCATGCGACGAGGCACACTCGGAGGCAAAAAGAGCCATACATAAATTGGGGATGAGCCAGGACGCTGAAGCTGTTGAAGCCAATTTGGACAACGCCAGAGGGGACGGGATAGTGGCCGGTTTGCCCGAGCCCTTCAGCAGGCAGGAAAAGAAGATGCTGCCGGTTGTCGTCATCGTTGACAGGGAAGAAGACCGCGAGCTGAAACGCCTCATCCAGCCCGACGCAGGGGATGTGTTCGCCAGCATGAGACACGTCGCTGAGACCATGATGCAGCCTGCATAATCTCGCACCGAAAGGGCGCGGCAACAGGCAACAAGGTCGTAAGAAAAGTCCTTGCAGTTGCGGGATTACTCCTCCTTTCCCGCGATCGGCCGTGCCCTTTTACATCCGCCTCCTCGGAAAGGCGCCTTGTGGCGCTGCTTGCAAGGGCACCCTCTCTCCCCCAAGAGTGTCCATTTTCTCTCCCACCATACAACAACACGCCGGACAGTTGTTATTGTGTGGTTGACAAAGCATGCAGGCAGCAAGCCCTTTCCCTCGACAACTATTTCCCTCCAGAGGGTTTGTCGTCCACGCGAGCAATGCGCCTTTCCATCCTGCAGATAAAAGGGTAGTGTCTCCCCATGCCCTGTGGGTTTAGGCCCGAATGGGAGCCAGGTTACCTGAGGAAGCCATGGAAATGGACGAGGTGCCGGGAAATGAAGAAGAGTATTTGTTGTGTTGCGAGGACCCTGACGCTCTAACAGCCGCGAAATAGTTACCTCGAAGCCCTTCTCCCATGAACGGCTTTTCCCCGGGGAGGTCCGGGAACCAACCCACCCTCGACCCCGGGGATAGAGCGTGCCGGTACTTAGCTGCCGGTTTAAGCCGTTTAGGGAAAGGCAGAAGAGCTGCCGGGAGCTAACGTGTCCAGTGTGGATTATTCACCCTATCAATGGGAACGAAGATACGAGTACACCGATATCACCGAAGTCGTGTTGTCGGGCTTCGCAGAGCTCGGCATGTCACATCCCACTGGACTAGCCCCGGCACTCTTTCTCTAGAACATGCCATGAAAAAGCCCAATCGTGTTCTTTTCGACCGATAGCACAGAACTCAAACAACACCACACCCATAATCCGTGGCAGGCAGGCTTTGCGCTTGCTTGCCATTGGCTCTGTCACCTTAAAGGGATATAAGAGAGGCAAGCCGTTGTGTGTGCATGCCTCTCAAAAGAAGTCCACGAATCCCCCGGCTTCAAAGAACTTGTCCAGAAAATCCCTGGCCTGCTCCATGTGTTCGGTCCCCACCAGTATTCTCCATTCCATGCAGGTCTTCCCTGACCTGCTCCATACCGGTGACAATCCAGCCAGTATGCCCTGCTCAAGCATCAGAGCCAACAGGGACCGGGCTTCGTCCTCATCATACAACTCCAATACCACGGTTTTTCCATTCTCCATCTCTGCTCCCTCTACTGAAGTCTAGAAGTTTTAGTCACATTCGGGCCATTCATCATCTTCATCATCGCCCGGTTCCATGCCATATAAATCTTCATAAGCGGCCTGGCTCTCCAGGACTAGGGCAGCATCATCCAGAAAATCTTCCGGAACAAGCACGGCCCAGCCGGCTTCGCCACTGTTCTCAACCTTTGCCGGTATGTCATTCACTCTGAGCAGTGTAACATTATCCCTTGCTAGCCCCTCATCAAGGCCTTCACAGGCGACCACCATTTTCTCTTCGTCTTTCATATTTGTTCTCCTCTCAAACCGTTATCGTTTCATGACGGCATTGGCTGATATTCAATCAACTCGATATTCTCAGCGGGGCTATGTGGGAAACCATGGACAGCACCGTCAAACTGCCGGTATGCCTGTTCAGAACGGATGCAACCAAGGGCTTCATCCCTTATGTCTGCCCTGACCATGAGGAAGTGGCAGGAACCCTCTTGTACAAAAATTGCATCAATACTGTCGCTTTCCCTCAACGTCCTGCAGACAGTGCACAGGTCTTCCGGGCTGCCCCTGGCCACGGCAGCCATTCCCCTGTTATCCATCGTATGCCCTCCTTCCCTGCCTCAGCAGGTTATTGCCATGGCTAGAAATAGCGGCCGCACACAAGACCGCGGTCATGCGGCTGGCTGGTGTGGTCTTCACTTGATGCATGCCAAGCAAGATTGTCATGCAGTTGGTGAGATTGGTTATTTGCGAAAGCATGAATGATATATTGACTATTAAATAGTGACAAACCTTTTAAAATAAACAGGAAAACACGCATATCAGAGCTT
>CAZPUZ010000003.1:0-14850 GCA_964589875.1 uncultured archaeon | reverse complement strand
AGGTCTGAAATACGGCCGGAAAAGCATTTATCGCTGATATGCCATATCTAATTGTGGTGTTATGATAAGCCTCAGGAAGAATCTTGAAGCTTCACAGAAACCGCTCCTCATACTCGTTGCGCTGAATCTCATATCCACTCTGTTTCACTATGTCAATTACTCGGGTGTCACGACGGCAGAGGGCCTTCTGGCGGCGGGCTCCAGCGACATCCATTATCTGGGGGTGGTTCTCGGGCTGTTCTTCATCATAACAGTGGTATGGGCCGGCTACCGCACGGCCGACAGGCTCAGTGGAGGCGCCATGGACGGCGGGGCCACTGGCTCCCTAATCTCCGTTATCGCGGCCGCCGTGAACAGCATTTTCGTCCTTGCACTGCTTTATCCCATGGCCGCTTATATCCTTGAAGGCACTGGAATCAAGGAAGTGAATTCGCTCGTCCTGGGTTTCGGCCCCGTGGGACAGGGAATAGGCATTATCGCGTCCGTTGTCCTGGGTTTCATATTCGGTGCCCTGGGCGGGTATTTCGGCAAGGCAGAATAAGCCATATCTTACAATCGGGTCACTTGGCAGTTGCAGCCTTCCTGAACCAGGCATACCACTTCTTGAAAACCATATCAGCTTCCGGGGCACCTACTTCCTTTCTCACATTCTCCGATATGAGGTGGTACTTGGCGTTGGACCTCACTACCCAGTCAGCCTCAAGCAGGTTCATGTTGCCGGACTTCTCCGCAGCCTTGACCATCTCCTCCTTTATCCTGGCCCGGAGCTGTATGTTGTCCCATACGGCGTCCCAGTTGCCTGCCCATTCCTTGACGTATGAAGCCACCCTGTTGAGCACCTCGCTCTCGCCATTGACCAGTGTGTCCGTGGGCTTGAGGGAGTCGCTCTTGCTGGAGTATTCCATGAGATTTACAAAACCGCCTTCCTTCGATGGGCTCTCATCCCACTCCTTCCTCACCTCGGTTATCTCGGTCATGCGGCGGAAGCGCTGCATGCCATCCGCACTGCGCAGGCTCTTGCATATGGGTATTATGTCGGTCGCCTTGAATGATGTCGGGGGAACCCCCAGGTCGTTGACCACCCTGTCATAGACGCCGTAAGCAGACTCGCCATGGATGGTGCCGGCCACTACGTTGGACAGGGCGCCTATCCTCATGGCTTCATACAGTGCCTTGGCCTCCTTGGACCTTACCTCGCCCACTATCAGGGCGGAATCACCAAGCCTGAGCGCTGTTCTAAGAGCCTCGTCAGCGGGCATCTCAGTCTCAACCCTGGTGATGACGCTCCGTGACTTGAGCCTCTCTATGTTGTATTCCATCTGCCTTAGCTGCTCTACCGGCAGCTCAAGCGTATCCTCAATGGTGACTATCCTTATCTGGGGAAGTATCTCAAGCATGAGCGAGCCGAGAACTGACGTTTTCCCTGCGCCCCTGCCTCCGGCGATCAGCATTGAGACTGTCCCGTCTATGAGGAATGACAGCACTCCCGCCGCCAGCGGGGTCACCATCCTGCTCTTGATGAAAAGCGGGAGGGTCCACGGTTTGTCCCTGTGCCTCCTTATCGCGAATCCGAGGCCGTGGGGCGAGAGGGTCCTGGTTATCACGGCGAACCTGGCCTTGCCGCCCGGTAGGCTGACGTCCGTGTCAAGCACCGGGTTGGCCTCGTCAAGCGGCCTCCCTGAAGTTATCCTCAGGCGGGTCGCCCATGCTTCGGCGTCTTCAATGGTGGGTATGAGGTTGGTCCTGCATTCCCCCCAGTCCTGGTGGTTTATGAGAATTGGCTGCTTCTCTATGGGGGAGTTTATGTACATGTCCTGGACCTTCTCGTCCGCCAGCAGTATCTCCAGCACACCCATCCCCGCGGTATACCTCGTGAGGATGTTGGCCAGCTGCTCCACTTCTCTGGTGGACAGGCTGAGACCCATCTTCTGGGAGATGTCTATGACCATATCCTTGCCTATGTTATGGAACACCTCTCTCACGCGGCTGGAGCGCACGAACTCGGCATTCTTGGGCCGGTGGGAAGCCATGTTTCTCCTTACCGTGTCCATGACCGTGTACATCTCCTCCGAGAGCTTGAACTCAGGCGGGAGGACGTGGTACATGTGCTGTGTGGTGTCGGGCATCTTGAATATCTCAACCTCGGCATCCCTGACCTTGTACCTGTCAACGCTCTTGCCGCCCTCAGGCGGGTTTATCATGTAACGGGTGAGCATGAAGTTGGGCCTTATGCTGGGCATGAACATGTCTCTGTAGAGGGCCCTGTCCCCTACATGGTATCCTGCCAGCTTGTCCATACTGTTCCTTATTATCGTGGTCTTCTCAAGGGCCTGCCTGAACACGCTGAGTGTGCCGTCAATGTATTCCCTGAGGCACCGGGCGGCATCGGGGCTCTGGCCCTTTATCCTGTACTTCAGGTTCCTTATCTCCCTTATGGTCTCCACATAAGCCCCTATGGGATCCTTCCTGAGGAGGTCGGTTATTATGTGCTGGAGCTTCGGTATGGCATCGGGATAATACCGGCCGCATTCCCTCCTCGCCATGTTGGAGTTTGGGATTAGCTTTTCCCGGGTCACCCACTCCAGGACGTGCGCTATCTCGGCAAGAAGCTTTATCTGGGAATAGTCGTACTCATATTCCCTGTCCCTTGCCAGGATCACAGAAACGACCTTTTTCACCTCGAGTATTATGTCAACGACCCTGCCCATGCAATCAGGATAATCCTCTATGGAGGACCCGTAGAGGCACCCCATGCAGTTTATCCTGACCTGCATCTTGTTCTCGTCGTAAGAGTAGTTGCAGACTACCATGAAACCCCTGATTAATATTGGCCGGCACTTCAAATAAAGCTTTTATGAATGCCTGGCAAATAGTAAATACCAGACGGAGAATTCCGCCTGTGTCCGCGATGTCGTGAGTACCTATGCCTCTGACAAAACAACCCAAGAAGACCTTGAAGACCGTTCTCCACGAGCTTGTGGAGAGAAGCAACACCGACAACGCCAGGATAAGAGTGCTTGAGCAGGAGAATGACATCCTGAAGTCGCGCTCAAAGTCCTTTGATCAGGATCTCGCTGCGATGAAGAAGTATTTTGATTCGTCAATGAACTCCCTGAACAAGAACCTTGAGAAGACCAACAAGAAGGTCGTCAACATTGAATCCACGCTCAGGGAACTCATCAAGGAGATAAAGAAGCTTGCCACAACCTCAAAGATAAAGGAGCTTGAGACCCTTGTTGACATCTACAATCCCCTCAAGTCCCAGTTCATGACCAGGGAAGAGGTTGAGAGGCTTGTGGAGCAGAAGATGGAAAACAGGAACGCATGAATGATTAATAAGGCAATTCGCCAATAATATATTTGATAAGATGGATTTATCGCTCCCTTTTGGAAAGAAAAAAGGAGGGGACAAAGCTCCCCCCGAGGCGACATCGCGGCCGCCCGCTCTCAGCAGGATAACCAGCCTTACATCGCAGGGCGTATCAGAGCCTGAGATAATCAAGACCCTCAGAAGCGAAGGCTATTCCCCCATGGAGGTTGACGCCGCCATGAAGCATGCCCTCAGGTCTGCCGCTTACGGCTCCAACTCCCAGCAGCCCCGGTACGAGCAGCCACCGGTTGAACAGTCTCCCCAGTTCGGGCAGCAACCCCCTCAGCAATTCGGCCAGCAGCCTCCTCAGGGACGGAGGCAGATATTTGATGAGGAACCCTTCCAGCCGCAGTCCGGCATGGATCAAGGGTCCGAATTCCCGCAGGAAGACACCATGCCCGAGCTTCCTTCACTGGGCGGCATGGGCGAGCCCCTGCCCGGGACAGCCCCTCCCATGGAACAGCCGCCGATGGGCGGGAGACCGGCGCGCCCGGCCGGCAGGAATAGCTCCGAGAATCAAGGAGAGAGCAGGCACGAGCTTGAGGAGATATCAGAAGCCATAATAGAGGACAAGCTTGACATGTTCAGGAAGGAGGTGGACTCCATCTCGGATGAGATAAAGAGGACGGAAGCCAAGATGGAGACCATTGAGCAGAGGTTTGACAAGCTCGAATCAGGCAAGAGAAATGAGATACAGGAAGTCAGGACCATGATAAACCAGTACAAGGAGTCCATGTCAGACGTCTCTGCCAGGATGGCTTCAATAGAAAGGGCAATGAAGGACAGCCTGACCCCCATGATGCAGACCATGCGCTCGCTGTCAGAAGCCATAAAGGAGCTCAAGAAGAGCTAGCTGATTATTCTAACGTTCATTTGGCCTTCGTATCCTTCTTCTATGTAGGCAGACGCCAGACACCCCCCGGTAGCGGTGTGCGTAAAATCCGCCCGTTCTCCCGTCTTCGTAAGGAATGAACATGCTGTTATCTGTCGTCGCTATTCCTCCGCAGCCCGATCATCTACGGATTGGCTCTTTTCTGAAACCGGTTTCGTCCATAAGAGAAACATGGCAGGAGAATATTAAACTATTCTTTCAATCCAGGGCAGCTGAATAGCTTGTCCCTGCTAAGCATGGTATAAGGGTACTGCCTGCACACCTTGGGCTTCATGTCATGTATGCCGCACTGGTACCTGCCGTCCTTTTTCTCAAGGAACATGCATGCGCCGTTCTTCTTCTTCAGCGCGCCGTTCCTCATGAAATGCATCCTCATGTAGCCGAGCATCTCTATCTTCCTTATGTCCTCCTCGTCCGGTTCCACGGTCAGTGTGCAGCATTTGCCGCACTGCATGCACTGGAACCTCTTGAATGAAGGCGGATGCTCCCCCCGCATAGCCATGAATAAATATTGGAATCAAAGAAATAAATTATATACCGTTTCAGGAAGGCTTTGGCGCGGATTCGGCGGGCTTGCCGCCTTCCCTTGTCATGAGATACATGGCAACGGCCAGTATGACCACAAATATTATGATGGTCCACAGGTCGGAGCCGGAAACCAGGTATCCTAGCCCATACACGCCCAGGTTGGTCCCGCCAAGCAGGCCGACCGCAAGCACGTATATGACGATTATCACGATGATGGCGGTCTTCCAGTTAAGGCTGGTGAGGTCCCTGATGCCCAGAAGGGCCAATGTTATTATCAGCAGCAGGACAACAACAGCGATGCCAATCCAGATGCCGAAACCCTCGGTCATCCATCTCCACAGCCAGTCATACTGGCTGGAGTACAGCATAACGAAGAATGCTATGACGATTGAAATCAGGCTTATCGGTCCCTTGCCCAGCCTCTCATCGAAGCCCTTCATCAATACGCCGTATACTATGGCCAGTGTGAGCAGGAACGGGAACAGAAGCTGGAAGAAGCCCATCGCTAAGAGGTTGTTAATCATCATGTCAAGTACTGCCATGTTATCTAATTGTCCCTTCAAGCTTATAAATGTTGTTTGTTGTCACAAAAAAGAATTAAAACGCAATGACAATGTCTCTTGTTGTTTGATTATTTCTTCCTGAGGCCCCTGGATTTCTTCCCGGCCGATGTCAGGCCGCGGAAGGCTCTTCCTTTCTGCTTGGCTTTGGCTATCCAGTTCCTTTCGCGGTCCTTCTTCACCGAGGGATGCGACGAGTCGGCGAGTATGCATTCAAACCACTTGCTCGTCCCGTCCTCACCTGCCAGGTAGGAATTCATGACTTCCATGTTGGGGTACTTCCTTGCTGCCCTCTCCTCGGCTACCTGCCTCTTGGATTTGTCAAGGCTGAAGAAACGCCCCGCCTTCTTGGGGTTCCTGCCGCCTGCAGGCTTGGGTCTCTTCCTCTTGCCCTTGGGTACCCTGACCCTTACCATGATTATGCCCTGCTTGGCCTTGTACCCCAGCGACCTCGCCCTGGCAACGGATGTGGGTTTGTCAATGCGGTTGACTACCCTCTCCTTCCTCCACTTCATGAGGCGCGCTTTCTTGGTATCATCGCTTGCTTTCATAATCACACCGGATGCTAATACTATCACCTGTTTTAGCCTAAATGTATTTAAATATTTCTCGGGATTATATAAACACGGAGGATTATCATGCATGCAGCAGTGAAAGTGATTATCGGCCTTGTGTTGATAATAATCGGTTTGGGTCTGCTTGCCAACGGAACCCTGATGGACATAACAACCATTGGCACATTCTGGCTGAACAACTTCATCATAACCCTTACCGGTGTAATACCGCCGTTCCTGATCGTAATGGGCCTTTTCGTTGTCTGGCTGGAGCTGGACGAGATGAAGGCCGAGAAGGAACTCAAGGCAGAAGAAGAGAAGGCTACCAAGGAAACGAAGGAAAAGAAGAAGTAATCCTTCCCTTTTGATTTCTATTTGTTTTTTATTAATTACGTCAATAAGCCATGGCGCGGGCTCAAGCTTAAATACGGTCTCGGGGGAATGATAAACATGCCGAAAAAGAGCGAGCAGGCAGTAAGGAAAAGCCACCTCATAGAGTCCGGCCATACCATGTGCCCGGGCTGCGGCGTGGCCATAGCCATCAACCTTGTTTCAAGGGGCGCGCCTGAGAAGGTGGTAGTGTCCAACGCCACGAGCTGCCTGGAGGTATGCACTTCAATGTACCCCTTGTCGGCGTGGAACGTCCCTTGGGTGCACAACTGCTTTGAGACTGCCTCTTCCGTAGCTTCCGGCATAGAGGCGGCCGTCAAGAAGATGGGAAAGGACTGGAAGGTTATGGCGGTCGCGGGCGATGGCGGGACATTTGACATAGGATTCCAGGCCCTCTCAGGCATGATGGAGAGAGGCCATAAGGTGACCCAGGTCTGCGTCGATAACGAGTGCTATGCCAACACGGGCGTGCAGCGCTCCGGGGCAACACCATACGGCGCCTGGACCACCACCTCGCCCAACGGCAGGAAGTCCATAGGCAAGACCCAGTTCAAGAAACCCATCGCAGAGATAATAGCCGCACACAAAGCGCCTTATGTAGCTTCGGCTTCCATAGCCTTCCCCACGGATCTCATAAGCAAGGCGAAGAAGGCGTTTGAGAACCAGCCCTCCTTCCTGCACATCCACAGCCCGTGCCCGACCGGCTGGAAGTTTGACGGCTCCAAGTCCGTCCAGATATCCAGACTTGCTGTGGAGACTGGTTTGTGGGTTCTCTATGAAATAAACGACGGCCAGCTCAGAATAACCCACCGCGTCCCCAAGAGGAAGCCGGTCGGCGAGTACCTGAAGATGCAGGGCCGCTTCAAGCACCTGAAGGATGATGACATAGCCACCATACAGAAGCACGCCGATTCCGAGGTGGAAAGGCTGGAGAAGATCGAGCAGTCAGGGATTAGGTACTGATTTGCCAATTAAAATCTTGCATATAATTATTATCCATGGTTTTTTCTGAGCATGTCAAGCCTGAAACAGCTTACAGGGCTACTTTCAATTATTACGAACCCGGTTGGACAATTGAGGTTGATGGGTGGTCATATACCGTGTATCACACCAAACACCCCCACCCACCAGAACCAAATTTTGTAGTCATTGAGTCGGATTCTATACCGAAGAGATTCTATTTCAGGGCGTTTAGAGGCAAGCATCCAGGGGAATGTGACTCCGTAAATGGAGCAACACAATTTATGGATATCCTCAGAGACACTGTTGATGATACATATAGAGTTGAGCCTGACGAGTTGGATAATAAAATTTCAGAAACAGTTGACTCCCTTGAAAAAGGCGAGCTGGAAATCTGAGCTACTTTCCCAGTGCCTTGCTGGTCTCCCAGACCTTGCTGAACAGCGGGCCGGCTATCTTCTCGGCCGCATGGTTGGAGCTTGCCCAGAGTGTGACATCCTGGGATTCGTCTGATGCGTCGCCGGTCAGGGACATGAATACATGGCCGTTGTCCACCACAGCGAACTTGCCAATGGGTTCCTTCAGCGACCTCAGTTCCGCGACCTCTGAGAGGCCCTTTATGGTTTCGTTGTCCGCGCCTGGGGCGAGTATGCGCAGCTTGACCCCCTTCCTTGCCACCTTCTTCAGAATCCTTATATGGTTCTTGTGCAGGTCCCTGAGGCCTTCCTCGTCAGTCACTATATGTATGCTGCCTGTTGCCTCCTTGAAAACGGACCTGAGATGCTTGTTTATCGTGAACCTTCCTTTGAGCGTCCCTGTCATCTCGGAGGGGGCGACCAGGTTGAAACCCTGGTTGTATATCCTGTCCAGTTCCTGAAGCACGGGCGAATTGGACAGACTGTCAATCCTTTCAATCATCTCCTCATGCTTCCTGGTCAGGTTCTCCTTGGTCTTCTCAAGCGCCTCGGCAGGTTTGAGTGCAACGTACTTTATCGGTTTTGACGGCTGGACCACCACGAAACCCTTGTCTGCAAGCGATTCAAGGACGTCATAAGAACGTGACCTAGGCACGCCGGCTATTTCAGACACTTGGGCCGCCGTGGCAATGCCCTTTGCAAGCAGGGCTACGAAAATCTTCCTCTCATAGAGGTTAAGCCCTATGCTTTTCAGCGTGTCAAGTACCTGCGTGTTTCCGACCATGCCAAACACTATCTATATTATTTCCCCCAGAGCTTATATATTTTAAACCTGTTGGTAGTAATTCGCTCGTCGGTTTTGCTTAGCCCGCTGTAAATAGATATCAATTAACTTTATAAACCTTTGTTACTTGATGGAAGTGACTTTTTATATGTTTCTATTTGACCCTTACGCATGCGGTTCAGGCGGAGTCTCCCCTCTCGCCTTTCTGTTGCTTGTAAAGCTTTTCAATCCTCTGCCTGGTGTCGGTTTCTGATGGACTCTTGTCTCCCCTTATCCTCAGCACTCTGGGGAATCTGAGCGCGTATCCGGAATCGTAATTGGGACTCTTCTGTATCTCCTCGTAAGCGACTTCAACAATGACCGAGGGCTTGATGGCAACCTGGTTGCCCTTCTCGCCGGTGATTTTGGGCTTGAGGAGCCTCGTTAGTTCCTTGAAGGTGACGCCTGCGTCGCCTCCCTCCTCTTCGCTCTTCTCTTTTATACCCGTTCCTATCATGCCGCATTTCAGATAGCTGTCACCTTCCCTGCATCCCAGGGTGTATGACCCAAGCCAGCCAGCCCTCTTGCCTGTGCCCCATGTGGCACCGATGATTACGAGATCAAGTGTCTCCATTATGGGCTTGACCTTGAGCCAACCGCCTGCCACCCTCCTCCCGGGATGATACTTTGCTTCAAGGTTCTTGACAATGAGCCCCTCCTGGCTGGCCGACAGGGCTTTATGGTAGAACGTGTTGGCCTTTTCCGGGTCTTTGGTCTCAATGTGCTCGGCCAGCTTGAACTTGCCCCTGACCGGTTTGATTATCCTCTTCAGTGTCTTCCAGCGCTGTTCCAGCGTCTCGTCAAAAAGCACCCTGCCGTCAAGGTATGTGATGTCAAATATGTTGACCTGGATGGGTATCTCTTTCACCATCCTGTCTATGCCGTACTTCCTCTTTATCCTTTGTGAGAGGAACTGGAACGGCATGGGCTTGCCGGTCTTCTTGTCAAACCCCAGCATCTCGCCCTCTATTATGAATTCCTTTGCATCAACCCCTCTGGAAACGAACTCCTGCAGCTCGGGGAACTGCTTGGTGATGTCCTCCATCCTCCGGGTGAAGAACCACATACTCTCGCCTTTCTTATGTATGACTATCCTGGCCCCGTCATACTTGTATTCCAGCGCCGGCTTCTCGTACGCCCCCAGCGCCTCCTCAAGCCCGTGCGACCGTTCGGCGAGCAGGACATGATACGGCTTCCCTACCTGTATCTTCACCTGCCTCAGACCCTGAATGCCTCTCTCCTTGGCTATGGTGGCGACCTCCCCGTAATCGGGCCTGACGAACCATGCCCATTCCACTGCCGATGCGGACGCCTTCTTCTTTTCTATTGTTTCCGTATCAAGGAATGCCATGGCCACTGCATCCCTGATGATGCCTTCTGCGACACCCACCCTCAGATCGCCGACGGTGGTCCTGACTATGTATTTTGCCTCATTGGGTTTTGCCGTGGATACAAGCTCCGCGACCAGCCTGAACCTGACATCCTGCGAACCCTTGCCCTCAATATCAGCAAGCCTTCTGAGGTTGCTAAAGACCTTGTCAATAGTGAGAGAGCGCACCATGAGAGTCTGCTGCTTCTTTTTTTTCATCAGCCGCTCCGCGACCAGCCCCAGGTCCCCGCTCTTCCTGTACATCTCGCCCACCTTCTTCTGTGGGAAGCCGCTCGCATTGGCAACTATCTTCTCCATAGAATGCGACGCGATACCTACCTCCCTCTCGTCATATGAAGGGAACACCCTTCCCTGGAGCAGAAGCGCGGCCATGTAAAGGTCCTTCTTTGAAGCCTTTCTGAAGAAGCCCGCGATGATGGATGTCTTCTCCAGCTTGGCCTGGGTGCCTTCCAGCTGCTCGTAAATCTCTGCCAGGCTTGAATAGTCCATTGCTTTATATTCAGAAATGAACAATAATAATCTAATGGCAACTTCCGCAAAGCCAAGGGGCGGCGGGCAAAGGAAGTTGAAAAACACCAGCCAGCTGCGGGGAAAGGGAAGTGTTTCCAGGACCGAGGAGCTGCTTGAGGAGCAGGTGCTCCTTTCCAAGGAAAGGACCGTGCTCTCCAAGGAAAGGACCATTCTGTCCTACATAAGGACCGCGGTCGCTTTCATAGGCGTCGGCATAGTTCTGATAAACATCTTTAACAGCTATCTGGAGCTTGTGATACTCGGAATGGCGATGATACTGCTTGGCTTCATAGAGGGCTTGAATGGCTTCAATCGCCTGAGGATATACAAGAAGAAGATGGAAAGGATAAAGAAAGAGATGGGCAAAGACCACATCTGAGACCCCCGGAACCCCTCAAACAAAGCCTAATCAAAATTTTCACCTGCATAATAACAGTTTTCGTGACTCCATTCAAAGTCTTTCCAGTCCCATGTCTTCTTGCCCAGCTTCGCCTGCTTTGCGGGCACTGCTTTCTCCTTTTTCATGCTAATCACCATGACATTCCCTGCATATCCAGCGACCGTTGACAAGCCTGAGCTCGTCAGCATACTCACCGCACTCATCGCATACACCGAATTGGTCCTCCACATTCACCACCTCGCTTATAGGCTCCGCGTGTGACTTGATTATCTCGCGGAAATCTCCGGTATTCATGCCGAAGGAGAATATCCTTCTGAATCTTCTTGCAATGGTCTTGTCCTGGAGCATGAGCCACTGGAACACCTCGTTGATGTAGCAGTAAAGGCATATGTTGCCTGACTTCCTGGAATGGCTGACAATGTGATGATGCTTTATCTCAATCGGACAGTGGAACATTCCCATGAACCAGGCGTTGAATTCCATGAAGCGGTCTGACAGGCTGCCGGGCAGCCACCTGGATATGTCGCTGGACAGCCTGTCGATGTTGACGAAATTATTGATGGGTTCCTTGCATATCTGGCAAACATATATACCGTCCATCCTAACACCCCATATTGTGGGAACTGTGGGAACATAAGCATAATATACAGTAAAAGCAAATTTTATAAAGGTTTGCATTGCAACAATTTCCGGCTCTTATTAAAGTTTTTGGAAATTATTTCCGCGCACTATTGCATCTTCACTGGTCGGCGGCGCAAGCTTTTTTATCCTGCTCGCGAATCCATTTCCATGAAGCAGGCATTTCCCGGCGTGTGGAAAGAGAAGGGCAGGCTGCTGACGCTCAACCTGGTTCCTGGTTTCAGGAGCTTCACCGAGCCGCTGGTCACAGTCAGCGGGAAGGAGTACAGGGTCTGGGACCCGGCGAGGTCAAAAGCCGCAGCTGCCATAGCCAATGGACTCATGCATTTTCCCGTCAAGCCCGGCATAAAGATTCTATACCTTGGTATCGCGAGCGGTTACACGTCATCGTTCTTCTCGGATATAATCGGTCACGACGGCGTGATTTACGGGGTTGAGATTTCGGAGCGCACGTTCCGCGAACTGAACCCCGTCGCCGACAAGCGCGGCAACATAGTACCTATTCTGGCTAACGCAAGGATGCCGGAAGAATACGGATGGATTGAGAAAGCGGACGTGGTCTTCCAGGACGTGGCCACGGACGACCAGTCTGAGATATTGATCCGCAATTGCAGGGAATTCCTTAAGCCCGGAGGCACGGCTTTCCTTTCCCTGAAGTCCAGGAGTATTGACGTGACCAAGAAGCCTGCGGAAGTCTACCGGCAGGAGGAGATGAAACTGTCTTCATTTTTCAAGATAGTTGAGAAGGTCAGGCTGGATCCGCATGAGAAGGACCACATGCTCTTCGTTGTCAGGCGGAAGGCCGGGACTTGAGGGCGTCGATGACCCTCTTCCTGAAGAGCACCCAGTTGTCGAACCTCGCGCCCGCTGCGTTCCTGTGGCCGCCGCCGGAGCCCATGCCCCTGACGGCCTCCTTGGCCAGGGTGCCGAGGTCCCTCTTGCCGCTCTGCATGCGAAGGGACGCCTTCCACATACCCCTCGGATTCTGCTTGTAGATTATGATGACGCTTTGCGGGTGCTTCTCGGAGACTATGGTTGATATGGTGGATACTATGTTCAGCCTGCTCCTCATCCTGAAGAATATCAGCTTAAGTCCCGGCACGTGCTCCTTGTTCTTCCTGAAGTCCTTGAGGGTCTCCCCTATCTCCCTGTCAACGTAATCCGTCCAGAGCTTCAGAGTCTTCCTTTCAAGGAATCCTTCAAGCTCCTTCTCCCTCAGCAGTATCTTGAGAACCCTGTCCGCTCCCTTCCTGCCCTTGAGAGTGACAGCCGCGGATATCATCTGTGACGCCTTGTCCATCTTCCTCATCCTGCTCTTCATGCCCTTGAAGAAATCCTGGTTGCTCTTGTGGCCGTAATCGCCGATGACGCCAATGCCGGCAATCCACTTGACGGGTTTGCCGGCCCTTCCAACGGATTCAAGCATGTCGTAGACGATCATGGAGGCGGGGAGGTACCGGTCCTTGGAGATATCAACCAGCTTGTTGTTGACGTGTATTGTCCTGGGGGTTGTTATGTCCTTCTCCGGGATGTGATGGTCTATTACTATGATGTTGAGGTCCTTCACCTGCTTCTCCAGCCATCGCATCTTCTTCCATTCCTGGTCCACCGGAAGGTCCACGAAGACCACAGTGCTCGGGTCCTGATCAGCAATCCACCTGACGAATCCCTGTTCCATCACAGGGCCCTCCCGCGCCATGGGCTCAAAGTCCGGGAATGCCTTCATCCAAAGCGCAGCCGAGCATATGCCGTCAGGGTCGTTGTGATAGAACAGAAGTTTCCTGCCGGGAGCGGATGACCACTCTTCAATCTTATTCAAATCGTCGGCCGTAATGATTTCCATGATAACCAGCTTCCAAGAATAGACGTTGGTATGTATTGTTTATAAGAGCGCTGTAATAAGCAGCAAATCATCTCATGTAACGCGCCTCAAATTTCCGCGAGCAGTAATGGCAGCGAAGTGTGAGCGGCTCCTTTCCCAGGACCTTGTACCTCCCCGGGGCCTCGTCGTTCCCTATACAGTTGGTGTTCTCGCATGGAACGAGGCTGGAGCGTATCTCGTCACCAATGCAGTCACTGGCCCTCCTCTTCTCTGTCCTCTCAGAACCCTCTATCCAGTTCACTGTTATGTCCGGATGGATGAATGCTATCTCGTTGAGAGCATCGCAGCCCGGTTTCAGGTGGATGCCATCCAGCTTGACTATGTCCTTAGGACCCTTCCTTCCTGTGAGGCCCTCTCCGGTGTAGACAGGATGGTCCTCTTCCTCCCATACCCTGCTCTTCAGCACCCCGGAGATGACGGTGCCGTAACCCGGAGGGATATGGTCAAAGACCATCCCATATCTGATGTCCCTTATCTGCTTGTCATTCATCCAACCACCAGTCATGGAATTGCGAATACAGGATGCCCATCCTCGCATACACCCCGTTCTCTGCCTGCCGGTCATACCAGCAGTATGGTGTGTCCTCCACGTCGTCGGTTATGCAGGGATGCCTCTTGTCTTTCGGGAGGGGATGCATGACGATGAGACCTTCTCCGGGGTCCGCGCGCTTGAGCACGGATTTTGAGATGACCATGAAATCCCTGACGCTCCTTCTCATCTCATCCCCGGCCGGCGTCCCTTCCAGAGGCCACCTCTCCTCCTGGTTCCTTGAGCCGTAGGCTATGTCGCTGTCATGTATCATGCCGGGGAATTCAGAAGGTTCAAAGCACTCTTCATAAGGTATTTTCTTCTCATCAAGGTATTGCTTAACCGGCTCAGGCATTGATACGTCCGAATGCGAAAGGAACTTGAAGCGCACCCCGTCAAACAGAGACAGCGGGTAAACTACCCTGGTGGTCCTGCCGTACCTGAGGTCGCCGAAAAGCAGCAGGGTAATGCCGTTAAGATCGCCGAATCTCTCTTTCATCGTGTAGAGGTCCATGAGGTTCTGTGTGGGGTGCTCGTTGTTGCCGTCACCACCATTGATTATCAGCGCACGTTCAATGACATCAGTGGCATACCTGGCCGAGCCGTCCCTTGGGTGCCTCATGACTATGACATCGGCGCCGTACCTCTCGTACATGCGCAGTGTGGAAGCCAGCGTCTCGCCCTTCTTAACCGATGTCCCCTGTGTATTCCTGAAGCCAAGTGTCGCCCTTCCGCCCAACCTCTCCATGGCCTCGCCATGTGTCTCATATGTCCTGGTGCTGTCTGAATAGAATATGCGGGCCATGCTTTTCCCTGCGAGCGCATCAACATAGCTTCCGGGATCCTTCTTGATAGCTTCGGTAATACGGAGAAAATCGTGGATGTCTTCACCTGAGAAATCGCGGATGGAAACGACATGCCTTTTGTCTTTCCTCCTGAACATCAGAATCTTTATTTTATTAATTTGAAATTCTGTCAATATAATCCCATCAATGATATATGTTTCA
>CAZPUZ010000002.1:13531-14856 GCA_964589875.1 uncultured archaeon | reverse complement strand
CCCACCGGAGCAAATGATTTTCAGGAGGCGATGCGGATGGGCGCTGAGGTCTATCATAATCTCAAGAAGGTCATCAAAGGCAAGTATGGCCAGGACGCGGTCAATGTCGGGGACGAGGGCGGCTTTGCGCCCGACATTCTGGACAGCAAAGAAGCGCTTGAGCTGCTAAAGGCTGCGATTGAGAAAGCCGGATACAACGGCAAGGTAAAGATAGGCATGGACGTTGCCGCATCTGAATTCTTCAAGGATGGCAGGTATGACCTGGATTTCAAGAACCCCGACAGTAAGAGCCAGCCAAAGACCGGGGATGAGATGATAGAGCTTTACAGGAAATTCATTGACGAGTACGGCATCATATCCATTGAAGACCCTTTTGATCAGGACGACTGGGAATCATACTCCAAGATGACTGCCGCTGTGGCAGGCAAGGCGCAGATAGTGGGCGACGATCTGCTGGTCACAAACCCGGAGAGGATAGAGCGGGCGATAGAGAAAAAAGCCTGCAATGCCCTGCTGCTCAAGGTCAACCAGATCGGCACTGTTACAGAAAGCATCAAGGCCTGCAGGATGTCACATGACGCCGGCTGGAAGGTCATGGTCTCCCACAGGAGCGGCGAGACTGAGGATACGTTCATCGCGGACCTTGTGGTGGGATTGGCGACCGGCCAGATAAAGACCGGCGCTCCCTGCAGGTCAGAGAGGACGGCAAAATACAACCAGCTAATACGGATTGAGGAAGAAATTGGAAGCAAATCAGTATATGCTGGCAAAGATTTCTGAGTCGGCCCCGCTTACAATCTTTCGTGGATTTTCCATACAGAAGCAGCTATGGCCAGGCCTATCGCTGAACCAAGCAGCACGTCCAGAGCCGAGTGGACGCCCAGCATAATCCTTGACAGTGAAATCACGGCGGGTATTATGAATACAGGCAGCCATCTCCTTTTCCTGCCTGTGACAATCCATAGAGAAGTGAAACCGGCGAATGCCGTGGCCGCATGTCCCGACGGCATTGACGCATCAAGAGGACAGTACGGGTTACACGTTACTAACTCTGTTATGCACGGGACACATTCCCTGGGCACGCCTATAAATCCCTTGAGTGCTATCACCACAAGGAATGTCAGGACAAGCGAGGGCACGAGCAGGAACAGAAGCTCCTTGGCTCTTGAGCCTCCCATGCTTCCCGTCCTGAATGCGATATAAGACCCGAAAAGGACGGCGGTGAGGGCCATCCAGGCCTCGGGCGCACCGAAGAGTGTGACTATGTACCAGGGATTGGCGAGCAATTCCAGCATAACATGATATAATTGGCAGGGATACATTAA
>CAZPUZ010000002.1:0-13521 GCA_964589875.1 uncultured archaeon | reverse complement strand
TTTCAGTTATTGTATGTGCCATGGACCCCAAGCCAAGATTCTCGGCCTCCCTTATCTGGAGCTCCGAGTCCTTGTGCCATACGGCGTCAAAGACCTTCCTGCCTACCTTCTCATTCACCAGTTCAAGCGAAGCCTTGTCAATGGCCACAATGTCCCTGCCTATCATGATGCCGATGTCATCTGCTACCCTTTCCAGTTGCGAGGTCTGGCAGTCGCACCTGTTCATGATGTTGCGAAGCACGTTCACGCAGTATGACTTCCTGAATCTGCTGTATGCGGCCGAGGCACCGTCCGCCAGAAGCGCGTCAAATTCCGCGACCTTTGGCTTCAGGCATGCCTGCGGGCAGTTCTGGATGCATTTTGAGCAGCCGTAACATGCGTTCAAATCAAAGACAGGTCCCGCTTCGTCGTAGCGGATGCACCCAACAGGGCAGACCTCAAGACACTTCCTGCATTTCATGCATTCTCCTCCAAGTTCCGGCTTTGAGCCTGCATGAATCTCGCCCTTGGATTCCTTGGTGAGTGCACCCATTCCCAGATTCTTTATGGAGCCGCCGATGCCGCAGCATGCATGGCCCTTGAAGTGTGTCAGCACAAGGACGCCGCCGGCCTCTGCAAGGTGCCTGCATACCTGGTAAGTCATGTGCCTGCCTTTCACTTCCACAAAATCATTGGATACTATTACAGGGCATCCTACCCTCTCTTCCGTGAATCCTATCTCCTTGCATTGCCTGAGATACCCCTCAACAGTGTTCCTGTCGCTGTTATAGACGACTGGGGAATCAAAAAGGAAAGGCTTTGCACCGATGTTCTTGATAACATCCACGACCTTTTTGACAAAGTCCGGCGGGAGATGGTTGGGGTTTTCCTTTTCACCCATATGCAATTTGATTGCGACGGTCTCGCCTTCGCTGAACATGCCACGGAGTTCCTGTTCCAGCTTCTGCAGAAATGTGCTGTCTTTTTTGGTGAATATAATGTTTTCCATGCTAATTCCCTGCCTGCATTTCCTCAAGGAGCTGCCTTTCCTGCATTGTGAGCTTGGATTTTATTTTCTCAAGGCCTTGCAGGTCCGACTTCTTCAGTGCAGTCTCGATGACATCACCTTCGTTCACATTCTTCCCTACCACCACGTCGTTCATGGAGAGGGCGACCCTTTCCCCGGATCCCGCTTCCTTCACGTTGTCTCCCTGCGACTGTATCTCCCTTATCTCTCCCAGATTCTCTCCTGTCTTTGCGTTCACGAGCCTGTAGCCCGGCTTCATGGTGCCTGCCTCAATCTCTACGCCGAATACTGCCGGCTTCCTTTGCCTGAAGACGAAGCCCTTCAGCACCCTGGCGCGGCCGGGCCTGACTATGCTTCCCATAATCCTCTCCTCTTCCCTGTTCTTCCTGTCATTGACCCATTCCTGGTGCATGTCAATCAAGCGGTATATTATATCCGAGCTGAAAAGGGTTATTTGATTGTCCCTGGCGAGGGTGAGTACCTCGGGCGAGACCCTGACATTGAAGGCGAATATAATGGGGTCCTCATAGGCCTTCATCTCGTTGATGTCAGACCGCGTGACAGTGCCCACATGGGCCTTGCGTATGGGTATCCCTGTTTCCTTGAAAGTTTTGACAATGGCTTCAAGCGAGCCAAGCGTGTCCGCCTTGACGAGCGCGCCGTCCTTCTCGGTCTCAATCTCCACCTCTTCAATCTCCTCTTCTACCTCCTTGACAGCCTTCTCGGTCTGCATGTCACTGTGTATGGCCCTTACAGGAGAACCTGCTATCACCTGCTCCAGTCCCGGGGCCGCTATCTTGATTCCGTCGGCGGCCGTGACAGCATCAACACTCTGGAATTCCTTCTCAAGCCTTATCTCCTTCAGCGGACTCGGCTTCAGCAGTGCCTTGACCTTGGTCTGTATTATCTTGTTCTCCCCGAAGCCGCCTATTATGAGTCTGTCCCCCTTCTTTATCTCGCCGTCATATATTATCACGTCAACGGTTGTGCCCAAGCCCCTGTATTCCTTGACCTCAAGCACAGTGCCCTTGCCCTCCCCGGGCTTTATTTCCAGTCCCCTCTGGAGGTATTTTTGCGCTATTCCCGCAAGCACCATGAGCAGGTCTGGTATGCCCTGCCCGGTTATCCCTGAGACAGGGACAACGGCCACCTGTTTGGAATAATCCAAAACCCTGTCATAACGCTCAGCCTGGAACCCCTTGGAACCCAGCTGGCCGATGACATTATACATCTTCTGGTCCAGCTCTTCCCTTGTCCTGTCGGGCTGGTCCCCATAGGAATCCAGGAAGCATGCACCCCCTTCATGCCTCCAGCCGAGAATCTTGTCTATCTTGGTCAGGGCAACCACGAAAGGCGTCCTGAACTGCCTGAGATAATTGAGGCTCTCCTCTGTCTGCGGCTGGAAGCCTTCGTTTATATCAACGATGAGCACGGCAAGGTCAGCGATGGCGCCCCCTCTCTTCCTGAGCGTCGTGAACGCCTCATGCCCGGGGGTGTCAATCCAGAGGAGCCCCGGTATGGTAAGGTTAATATGCATCGCCTTCAGAAGATGGCCGCATAGGGACTTGATTATGCCGGTCGGTATGTAGCTGGCCGAAGTGTGCTGGGTTATCGCGCCGGCCTCACCCTTTACGACGGCGGTGCCCCTTATCTTATCAAGCAGTGTGGTCTTGCCATGATCAACATGGCCAAGCATCACGAGTATGGGAGACCTTATCTTGCTTTCCATATGAATCACCCGTCCCTGTTTCCGCACCGTACGGTATAGGAAAGATGCTCCAGTAGCGGTAACAGCGAACCTCTGTCTAATGATACAATGGTTTATATTAAAACTTGTTAAATATGATATAACCTATATTATCAGGCGATTTCATGCTGGACATAAAGCTTATACGGGAGAACCCGGATGCGGTTGAGGAGAATCTCAAGCGCAGGCATGACCCCGAGAAAACGGCCATGTTCAGGCAGCTTCTGAAGAAGGACAGCCAGCTCAGGAAGACCATCAGGAAGGTCGAGGACCTCAAGCATGAGAAGAACAGCGTCACCAGAGAGATTGCCAGGAAGAAGGACACCAAGAAGATAGAGAGGATGAGGGACATAGGGAAGGAGATATCAGAGCTTGACAGGAAAAGGAAAGACCTGGAGCAGGAGACGAGGAACCTGCTTCTCAAGATACCCAACCTGCTCCACGAATCAGTGCCCTTCGGAAAGGACGACGGGGACAATAAAGCTGTGAAGTCGTGGGGCAAGCCCCCCAAGTTCAGCTTCAAGCCCAGGAACCACCTTGAGCTGCTTGAGGGGCTTGGCATTATTGATGCTGAGCGGGCGGCAAAGGTCACAGGCCACGGGTTCTTCTATTATAAGGGAGAGCTCGCCATGCTGGACCTCGCCCTGGTGAAATACACTGTTGATTTCATGGCAAAGCGCGGCTTCACACTTGTTGAACCGCCTTTCATGCTCAGGAGGAAGCCATATGAAGGGGTCACCGACCTCGCCTCTTTCCATGACGTGCTTTACAAGATAGAGGGCGAGGACCTTTACATGATTGCGACGTCAGAGCATCCCATGGCGGCCATGTACATGGATGAGGTGCTGGAGAAGAAGGACCTTCCCATAAGGCTTGTAGGGGTATCGCCATGCTTCCGCAAGGAAGTGGGTTCCCACGGGAAATATACCAAAGGACTCTTCAGGATGCACCAGTTCAACAAGGTGGAGCAGTTCGTGTTCTGTCTTCCCGAACAAACGGAAGGGTTGCATGAGGAGATACAGAAGAACGCCGAGGAACTCTACCAGTCGCTGGGTCTGCCTTACAGGGTCATGAACGTATGCACGGGAGACATCGGCGACATAGCGGCCAAGAAATACGATACTGACCTGTGGATGTCGGACGGCAAGTACAGGGAAGCCGGTTCAAATTCCAACTGCACTGACTACCAGGCCAGGAGGCTCATGATAAAGTACAGAGAGAAGGAAGGCGCCCCACCTATAGGTCATGTGCACACGCTGAACAACACGGCAATTGCCACCTCAAGGACCATGCTGGCCATACTTGAGGTATACCAGCAGAAGGATGGGAGCGTGAAGGTTCCTGATGTGCTGCAGCCTTACATGGGCGGGACCAGGATAATCAGGAGGAAGAAATGAAGAAGAGGAACTTCTACCTGTCCGTGATTGCGGTCGTAATATTCGTTAGCGTTTACTTCCTCGGACTCTTCCTTTACGTAGAGGAGGTCAAATCGGGGGGGATGTTCTCTGCTTACGTGCTCAGGGGATGTGATGCCATAAGCGGGAATGCTATTGACGGGAATCTTGAGCTTACCCAGCAGCTGCTGAATACTGTAATCGTGGAGTATGGCCGCCCGAAGGATGGCATGAGAAGGGGCATGCTAAGGGATTTCTGCGAGGACGTGGGAGAGGAAGATTGCAAGTATTATTCCCTCATGTACTGCCAGCGAGTGGCCGGTGCAGGCGATTGATATGAAGAAACAAAAGAAGCATGTAAGGAACAAGGTGATACTCATCGTAAGGGACGGCTGGGGTTACACCAAGGAGAAGAAGGGCAACGCAGCCGCCCACGCCGCCACACCCAACAACGACTGGTTTGAATCCGAGTATCCCTGGACGCTGCTGAAATGCACAGGCAATGCCGTGGGGCTGCCTGAGGGAACGCAGGGCGGCTCAGAGCCCGGACATCTCACCATGGGCGCCGGCAGGGTGGTATGGCAGCCTTTTGAGGCCATCAACAGGAGCATAAAGAGCGGGGAATTCTTCAGGAATGAAGCGCTCATGAAAGCCGTTGACAACTGCAGGAAGAAAGGCTCCGCGCTGCACCTCATGGGCCTGTTCTCTGATGAGGGGATACACGGGACAATAGAACACCTTTACGCCCTTATGGAGCTCGCGAAAAAGAACGGCCTGAAGAAAGTGTTCGTCCACTGCTTCCTTGACGGCAGGGACGTGCCTGAGAGGAGCGCCGGGAAATATATCAGGGATTTTGAGAAGAGATCAAAGAAACTGGGGGTCGGCATCATCGCGTCCATAACCGGGAGGTACTATGCCATGGACAGGGACAACAACTGGGACCGGACGGAGAAGGCTTACAGGATGCTGGTTTATGGTGATGGCCACAAGGATGAGGACGCCCTGACAGCCTTGAAGAAGGCATATGACAGTGGCGACCCGACTGATTATTACGTCCAGCCCATTGTAATTGCGGACAGCAACGGCGAGCCTGTGGCAACCATCGGGGACGGAGACTCTGTGATATTCTGGAACTTCCGATCTGACAGGGCGAGGCAGATAACATACGCCCTGACCAACAAGAAGTTCAGGCATTTCAGGCGCGGTCAGGCTCCGAATATCACATATGTCTGCATGAGCAGGTATGACAAGGAGCTTAACCTGCCTGTGGCCTTTCCCCAGCTGCATGTGGAAAACAACCTTGGAAGCGTCCTTGCGGAGAGGGGACTCAGCCAGCTGAGGATTGCCGAGACCGAGAAATACGCGCATGTCACCTTCTTCTTCAACAGCCAGGTGGAGAAGCCCTACAAGGGCGAGGACAGGATACTGGTCCCTTCACCCAAGGTGCCTTCGTATGCTGAGAAGCCTGAGATGAGCGCCTTTGAAATCACTGACAAGCTTGTCCCGAAAATCAGGAAGGGTGACTATCACTTCATCCTGGTGAACTACGCCAATGGCGACCTCGTCGGCCATTCTGCCAGCATGGATGCGGGCGTCAAAGCGTGCGAGGCGGTTGACAAATGCGTGGGCAGGGTGGTTGAGGCTGCTCTGGATGAGAGCTACGTGTGCCTGGTTACAGGGGACCATGGCAACATAGAGTGCATGTTTTATCCGAACGGCGAGCCGAACCCGTCACATGGAACCAACCCGGTGCCGTTCTTCCTCATAACAAATGATGAGGATCTGAAAGAAGCAAGGCTCATGAAGGGCATGGGGCTGAAGGATATCGCGCCCACGGTGCTCAAGCTGATGGGGATGGCAAAGCCCGCGGAGATGGACGGGCAGCCAATCATTGAATGAAATTGCAAAAGCCGTTTATGATATGTAATTCTGATGTAAATAATAAAAATAATTAAATATAATATATATCTCAGTGATGTCACGGGGGATGTTCTTGAGGACTATAGGCATTGTTTCGGGAAAGGGAGGAGTTGGGAAGACCACGGTCGCGATAAACCTGGGCACCCATCTGGTGAACGGGCACAATAAGAGCGTGTTGATAATGGATACCAACGTTACTACCCCCCACGTGCCTCTGCATCTGGGCATGGAGAGCCTGCCAGCTACGCTGAACCATGTGATGAAGGGAGAGGCCAAAGCCATTGACGCCATATACAACCATGCCAGCGGCCTGAAGGTCATGCCAGCCTCTCTTTCAATCAGCAGCCTTGAGGGTGTTGACATGTTCAGGCTGGCCGAGGTAATAAGCGAGATAAGGGGCGCGTTCTCCAACAGCATTGACTTCCTGCTCCTTGATTGCGCTCCTGGGTTCGGCAGGGAGGCCGTGGCAGCCATGAAGTCCTGCGATGAGATGCTCATGGTGACCTCGCCTCACATGCCTTCGGTCATGGACATAGTGCGCTGCAGGCATTTCGCCGATTCAAGAGGCATCAGGACTCTCGGCACCGCACTGAATATGACAGGCAGGGGCGGGGGCGAGCTCAAGGCCAAAGACGTTGAGTCTATAACAGGAATAAGGGTGCTTGCTTCAATACCATATGACAAGAAGGTGACCAAGGCCTTGGGTTCCGGCATGCCTGTGTCCATGCACAGCAAGAGGTCAAAGGCCAGCAAGAAGATAGCGGAAGTTGCAAAGGCTATTTTATAGCAAAAGATATTATACATTTAATATGATTGGGCTCATAGCTATCGCCGCCCTTGTGTTCTCGGTGCTGGTGGTTATTTTTATGCGACAAAAGACAAAAAAAGAAGTAGAGAAGGCTCTCTGGACATCAAAACAGGAAAAGATTCGCATAATAAGGATAGCAGACTTCAGGACGAGGATGGCGGACCTCAAGAATGACCTCTCAAGGCTTGATTCCGCGGTGAGCAAGAGGAAGGAAGTCATGTCTGGCCTCAAGGAGACCAAGAAGGGGAAGTGAGCAGGCGAATCGGTCCTGTTAACGGGGGATAACATGCCGGAAGACCCGGAAGAGATAATAAAGAAGCTTGAAGCTGAGAAGAAGGCCCTTGAAGAGAAGTCAAAGAGTCTGGCAAAGATAATTGAGGTATCAAGCAAGAAGCCAGGCTCCCAGGCAAGCGATGCCAATGAGCAGACCACCAGGGAGCTGGGAGAGGCCCTGGGTGCGCTCAAGGCAGACATCAAGACCATCAAGAAGAACCTGAAGGATTCCCTGGCAGGGCCTGATGAGAAGCATCAGGAAATGAAGAAGATGGTGGCCGAAGTCCAGAACAAGATGAACGCCATAGAGAAGGTGCCTTCCCTGGAGACCAAGATTGCGGACCTTGAAAAGAAACTCTCGGAGACCAAGAACTTCAAGGAGAATCCGTTCGGAAACATATTCGGTGGCTTCGGTTCCGGAAGCCAGAGCGAGGCAACGACCCCCAAGAATGCCCCCAAGAACATGAGGGAGCTGATGGGTACCATAAACAAGCTCAGGGACGATACCGAGTCCAGGTTGCTCAACATGGAGACCAGGCTTGATTCCGTGAGGAAGAAGCTGGGCAGGAAGAACCTGGAGAGGCTGGAAGGCTTGGTTTCATCCAAGCAGGATATCAGCGACAACCTCGTGCCCAGAAGGGTGAAGGAAGAGGTTGAGAAGATACTGTCCACATTCTCCTTTGAAGTTGAGACCATGTCCGGGGTAGCCAAGGAACTGGCGGACAAGGTTGAGAAGTCCAACGAGGAGGTTGAGCAGTCCCTGAAGACAATCAAGAGCCTGTCCGACAGGGTTGACAAGGACGATATCAGGTTTGAGGCGCTGCAGCAGAAATACCAGCAGTTGTCCAGCGATCTTTCACTCACCAATGAGAAGCTGGACAAGCTTACGGAGAGTTCGGACGATATTGACGCCCTGATAAACGCCATCCAGGTATCCGAGCAGCAGAAGATGGAGAACATAGGCAAGCTTTCCGAGAGGGTTGACAACCTGCAGTCAAAAAATGGGGATCTGGAAGGCTTTTTTTCGAGCCTAAAAACAGAGCATAACCAGCTCCTGGACAAATCCGCCAAGCAGACGCAGGGCATTGAAAGCATATCGGCAAGAGTGGGCGAAGTTGAGGCCCAGATGAAGAAGACAATCTCCAATATGGATGTGTTTGAGGATACTGTTTTCAAGAATACCGAGAGCATCAAGGGAATCTCAAACAAACTGAATGATGTGGATGTGCAGATTGACAAGCTGCGCTCAGAGCAGAGCCTGTCTGACGAATTCAAAATCAAGCACTCTCAGGTAATTGAGGACCTGAGCGGCAGGATGGCACGGGTTGAGAACGAAGTGCTGACTGCTCTGGGCAAGGAGAGCAAGGCTGAAGAAACGGCTTCAAAGAGCTCGCGCGCTTCAAAAGCTCTTGCATCAAGGATTTCAAACCTCGAGAGCCAGATAAGTGATCTGAGTTCCCAGAAGGCCATTGGCAAGGATTCTGTAGCGAAGCAGAAACAGCTGATGGAGTCGCTCAGTGAGAGAATATCTGAACTTGAAGGCCAGGTCATAAGCATACAAACCAAGCATGACAAGTCTGCAACCTCCAAGACGCGCGACAGGGCAATCATAGAGAGCGTTGACAAGAGGGTGTCCGAGATAGAGAGCGCGGTATCCAGATTGAGCGAAAGCCAGAACAATTCTGAAAACATGAAGTCCAAACACGCGAAAACCATTGAGGAGATGGGAATCAGACTTTCCAGGATTGAGAATGAAATGGCTAACATGCTGACCAAGGAGGAAAGGGCCTTTAACAAGGCGATCAGCAGTTCCCAGGCAGCAAAGGACCTTGAATCAAGGATATCCGGCATAGAGGAAGAGCTTTTGTCCATACATGACGAGAAGAGCAGGAAGAGAGAGATGGAAGGGAAGGTCAACGAGATTATCAATGAGCTGTCCTCAAGGGTTGCAGACATGGAGCAGGAGATTGAAAGCAACGAGTCAAAGATTCAGCACAAACAGTACTCTGTGAACAGGCTGGCCAAGACCGTGATGGAGCTACAGCAGGCCCTGAGCTCCATGCAGCTTGAGGGAAGCATGAAGAAGGCCCTGAGAGAGGAGATATCGAAATACGAGCTTGAGCAAAAGAAACAACAGAAGAAAAGGAAGAGGCGTATCATAAAACCCACACGGAAAAACAAGAGGTATGTTGTGGAGGCCAGCGTTTCTGCAGATGCTGTCCCCAAAGGCAATGAGGCAAAGGCTGTGGTTGAGCCGCCAGTTGAGAAGAAACCGGCAGCCAGGAAAAGGAAGAAAGCAAAGAGACCGGCCAGAAGGCCTTCCAAACCCTCCCACAAGAATGCCGGGAAGAAGAGTCGGTCACCAAGGAAAGCTGCGGCCAAACCAGAAAAGAAGCCGGTTATCAGCAAGGAAACGAGGAAGAAGATACAGTCCTTCAATAAGATGGCCCAGAAAGTCAGGAAAGAACAGACTTCCAGGGCAGATAACAGTGAACAGGATGATAGGATTGATTACCTTAGAGAGAACCTGAAAAAAGTCTACAAGAGAGGCCTTATCACCAAGAAGAGGTATGACAGGCTATCCAAGAAGCTCAACCAGCTGAAGAACAGTTAAATTGCTTTTTCATATTAATCAAAACATGGCATCATGGAAACCCTCAAGGGCCGTGAGGCTGGGCTCGCGGATATTTCTGCTTAACATCATTGTCCTGCTGGCAGCCATACCGCTTCATGAATCAGGTCATATAGCTACTGCCGGCCTCTTGGGTTGCACCGGAGAGAATGTTATAGTTACCAGTATAATGGACCCGTTCCTGCCCGGGGTATACTCGGAGATGCTGTGTCCTCTGGCCATGGGGAAATATCTCTATCTCATGGGCCTGAGCGGGTTCATGTTCCTTGTTCCATTCTCCCTGTCTTTCCTGGCTCTGGGCAAGAGACCGGAGAGGAACCTTGGCCTGGTGACAGCGGGATTTTCTGTCGTCCTGGCGGCAATTGACCTGCTGTTGGTGTGCGGCGACGCACTGGTGGTATATGCAGCGTTCGCTTCCGGTGTGCTGGTCATGTACGTGGGCGAATTCTTCCTGTTTGATGATTACTGGCACACGACAAGCCACCTCCGCAGGACTATGCGTTCCATGGATAGGCTGCTGGGTTGACAAAATCCCTGCTGGCTGAAACGTTTCACGGCCATCTGTCGATGTGTCGGAACTGTCGATATTTCATGTTACGCATTTAAACCACAATACCAAAAATTTAGCATGAAAAGAGTGATAGGTATATTCTCAGCCAAGGGGGGAGTGGGCAAGACCACATGTGCCCTGAACATTGCCATGGCGCTGCACCAGATGGGTAATGAGACCATGCTTGTGGACTGTGACATCAAGAACTCAAACCTTGGCCTGCATCTCGGCATCTATGACTTCCCGATAACCCTCCAAGACGTGCTTGAAGGGGACATGAATTTCCTTGAGGCTGTTCATGTCCATTCAACCGGACTAAGGATTGTCCCCGCATCCGTGTCATTGCGGGAATTCAAGACAGACCTTGGCAAACTGGACAACATATTCAAGCAGGTCAAACACGACATAGTGCTTGACACACCTCCGGGGGTGAATGATGACGTTGCCAACCTCATAAGTATGTGCACGGATGTGGTTGTCCTCAGCTCGCCTGACCTGCCCTCCGTAACCGACAGCATGAAGACCATTCAGATGTCAAAGGACCTGGGCAAGCGCGTGAGAGGAATCATCATCAACAGGTCGGAGGGAAGGTACGAACTCAAGCCCGGAGACATCGAGAAAGTATGCGGCGTCCCCATACTGGGCATAATCCCGGAGGACAAGAACGTCAAGAAGGGTCTGTACAATAAGCTGCCTGTCATAGCCTACAAGCCGCATGCGCCGTCATCTATCGAGCTGAAGAGGACAGGGGCGAAGCTTATTGACATGAATTATTCCCCGTCAATCATGACACGGCTTAAGAAATTGCTGCTCAGTTAGCCTGATTGTTGTAGGACTTGCCGGTCTCCCTGTTCTCCAGTATGTAATACTTCCTTTTCTTGACCACGAGACCCTTGACTATGCGCTCGTCTTCCATTTCCCTGAGATATTCATTGGCTCTGGGGCGGGAAAGTCTGAGGTGCTTCCCAAGCTGTGAAGGGTTCAGCTTCCTGTGCTCCTGAAGCAGCCTGACAATCTCCCTCTTGACCTTCTTCTTCCTCTCGCTTTCCCCTTCCTTTTTCACGCCGACGACCACATCCCTGAGGTCCTCAATCTTCCTGTTCAGTGAAACAAGCTCATCATTCAGCTTCTTGACGCTGGTAGAATCGCTATCAGTTGACAATGTATTGGAACTCTTCTCAATGATGTGCTTCAGGTCAAACATAGCCGACACATCCTCTCCCCTCGCCTTCTTATCTCTACCAAGCATGATAAAGTATTGTCGGTCGACAAATATAAAGCTGCATCCCGACTTTCAACACAAATAATTAATGGTAAAGAGGTCTCCTGTCTGTCGACACGTATACGAAGCGTTTTATGAACCCTATATAATCTAAAAAGTCATTATATGGCTCTATAAATTACATAAAAGGATATATGAGCTTATTCTGACCCAATTTTAGGCATAGCGATATAGCCATCGACACTTAATACTGCTCTATAAGGAATACTCCACTTGCGCCAAGCTGCATAAGTGGAGCAGCCTTTAACAAGCGCTTTGCAAATTCTAGCAACTGCATGGGGTTCTGATGAGCAAGAGGGGGGTAACAAGACAAGAGAAAAGCCAGGTAAGGGCTAGCTTATTCTTAGTAGTATTCATGCTCCTTGTCCCCACAGTACTTGTTGCAGGCTACGCTTCAAACATCACAGGCGAGGCAACTGCAATACAAGCACCAGAACCGATTGAAGCCATTGATATGGAAACAGAATCCGCAGGCCCCATTGCGGACATCCCTGTAGCCATTCCCGAGACAAACGCATCAGAACCCCAGGAGCAGCCAGGGGAAACGGACAAATGCAGGGACGTGACGTGCCAGGACTCCGAATTGACATGCCCTGACGGCTACCAGGCGACCTGCAGCAATGCGTGCGACCACGGTACCGGCGAATGCAGCGGGTGCCTGCCAGACTGCTCGGACCACCAGAAAGACGTTGCCAACGGCACATCAAATGAGAACGGGACGGCAATCCCGGAAAACGGGACCCACTTGCCGGGCAATGAGACGCATGTCCCGGCGAACGAGACCCAGACCCCATCGAACGGGACGCAACCACCGTCCAACGAGACACAGATCCCGAGCAACGGGACGCAGCCATACAACGAGACAAACGCGACAACACCCGGGAACAGCACATGCATTGAGGACTGGGAATGCGGCGAATGGTCGGCATGTACCGGCGGGTTCAGAGAAAGGGAATGTACGGACCTTAACGAATGCGGGACAGATGACGAGAAGCCCCCAGAGACGGAAGGATGCACGCAGGAGGAACCGCAGCCGATAATCGACATCCAGCTGATCCTGCCGAACAAGGTGACGCGCGGCAAAGAATACGAATTCCGGGCGATAATCGATAACACGGGAAGCGGAAAGGCCAAGAAGCTAAATGCCGACTGGGTGCTCCCGGAAGGCATAACCCTCCTGAAGGAAGAGAACGACTGCAGCAGTCTCAAGCGTGGCGAATACTGCATGAGCCTGGCAAAGGTCAGAATAGAGGCCGACACCATCGGCTTGAAGGACGTAAAGGTGGTAGTCTCTTATGCTTGAATCCTTCTTCCTTTTGTCGGAATCCAGCGAGGAGTTCGACAACAGGCTGTTCGCATTCCAGCTGTTCTCTCTCGTGGCCAGCGCCCTCGTGCTTTTCCTTGCCTTCTTCCCGGCTTACAGCACCAGCATGATAATCACCAACGCATCGGGAAACGGAACCCTTGCCGGGCTAGTCAAGGGCATCAACGATTCGGGAAGCAAGAGACCTGTTGAGATTCCCGGCGAAACGAAACCGACAAAGGAAGCCGAAGCCGTAGGGAAGATAGAAGTATGGGCCGGGACAAATCTGGATCTAGTCTACATCAATGGAACAGCCATTGCGACCCTTGCTATGGACAACGGCACTCTGGTTGGGGGAAAGGAAATCCGCTTTTATGTTGATGGTGCGGAGTTGGGCATGGTATTCGCGGGGGAAGACGGAGAGGCGGCACTGTCAATCGAAGAAAGGCTCATTGCCATGGACGAGAAAGCAGCCATGGAAGATAACCGGACTGATGCGAGTTTCCTGCATTCCCTGAAAGCGGTTTATGAAGGGGACAGCGAATCCTACCAGGAACCATCGTCCGCGGAAATCAGCATTGAAGTGTCGGCTTCCCGCCCCAACGA
>CAZPUZ010000001.1:0-15277 GCA_964589875.1 uncultured archaeon | reverse complement strand
ATTCGCAGCAGGAACATGGGGGAGCTGGAAAGGCACCCAGGAATGGAACGTCTGGGGCGACATCAACATCTCCGGAGGGACGATGTATGTCTACAGCGACGCATTCTTGAGGAAGAACATCACCGAGGAGGGATATGGCCAGCAATGGACATCATCATCAGGTAATATAACACTGGCTCACGGCGCTAACATCAGCGGCAGGGGTCTGGGCTTCCCGACATGGAACTGGGACAGTCCCTGCGACGGCCTTTGCCACGGCTCTGGTGGTTTCAAGTCCACATACCTTTACATGCCTTACGGTAATCACACGGCGCCTACATCAGTAGGCGGCTGCGGTGGTGATGATGCCGGATGGAATCCTGGCGGAAGTGCCATCAAGCTTGAGTCTCCCGGAACAGTTGCAATCAACGGCAGGATTGATATGAATTCGAATGTTCAGACGACTTCAAGAAACGGCGGCGCTGGCGGGAGCGTATGGATTGTCGCTGATAAGTTCACAGGAGACGGAATCATCACCGCTGAGGGCGCCAATACTACTGGAGGCACAGGAAGTAGCGGGGGAGGCGGGGGAAGGATAAGGTTTGATACCGACACATACGAATTCAGCGGTTTGGTTTCAGTTGCAGGCGGAGGTGGTGATGTTGGCCAATTCGACGGCAACACAGGCAGCTTCTCATGGGGTAACAGGAACGGAACAACCAACTATACATGGTATGAAAACGGCTGGACCCTGAACGGTTCTGTAGGCTTTGTGGGCGGAAACTATACGATATATGGTGATTTGACCATACCATATGAGACTGATTTGGCTGTTATTGGTGTCAACAGGACGGTCAGTGATGGATATGGCGTCTTTATGAACATTACCGGAAATGTCACCGTCCTGGGTTCAATAACGGGTTTTGGTGAGGGCTATGTCAATGTCTCGGCAGGTGGATCCGACTTTGACGGTGGGGTCCACGGTGGCAGAGGTTACGGCAATCCCAATCCTGTCTATGGCTCGGAGACCAGGCCGATAACCCTGGGAGGCGCGGGCAGCAATGGCGGCATAGGGGTGCATGGAGGTCCTGGGGGCGGAGCATTGAAGCTTTTCAGCGGCAACCGGGTGACAGTCAACGGCAGCATTGAGATGATAGGAAAAAGAGCTCGCTACAACAGAGGAGCCGGCGCCGGCGGCTCGGTATGGCTTTCAGCGCGTACCATTGTCGGCAACGGGACCATCAGCACCAACGGAGGAGTCCAGCAGGGAGCATGGGGTTCCGGCGCCGGCGGCAGGATAGCGCTGCACGCGGACAACATAATATTCACAGGAAACATAACCTCGGAGAGCGGCAACACCACACATCAGGCACAGAGTTCCGGGGGCACTATATTCATCAACGCTACCATGATGAATATCCAGGGCACAGTATCTGTCGTTGGAAGGAACGGCACAGTCAACATCAGCGAAGAGGACTGGGGACAGCGCATAAACATCACCGGCAGCACGCTGCTGCTGTCAGGGAATTACAACGCCACTGCGGGCAACAAGAGCATCTCAGGGGTCTCCAACGGCACAATAATACTCAACTACGACAACTGCGGCGCCAGCCAGATAAGCGGCACTTTCGACCCGCCGGCTGTCGGGACAGGGGAATGCATGTTTGACAGGACGATAAGCAATTGCCAGCAGCTTGATTCGGCAGACACCATATACCTCCTTACAGGTGACGTTCTGTCGGCGGGGACATGCTTCAATATAACCGCGGACAACGTCACGCTGGACTGCCAGGATTATGAGATAAACCATTCAGCATTTGGGAGCCAGGGCTATGGGGTCTATGTCAGCGGTCATGAATTCACGACAGTGAGGAACTGCATTGTAAAAGAGGGAACAGACGCTTTTACATTTGCAGGGGGCATTTACTTTTATAAAGCTAATAATGGAACAATAAGTAACAATACAATTACTCAGTTATCTCTTAATGGTTATCCTATTACTTTAAACTCTTATTCTTCAGAAAATAAAGTGGTTGACAACAAAGTTACTTCTTATGGGACAAGGAGTTTTCCAATACTTCTATACTATAATTCCAAAAACAATAATATCAGTAATAATATTTTAGTATCATCAGGCTCTGGTTCTCATGCAATAAGTATAGACAGAAGTCCAGGAGGTTCAGGAAGTTCAGGTTCAGAAGGGAACTTCATCTTCAATAATTCAATAAGTGTATCTGGAGGCCATAATAGTTTCTATGCTGATGGTATATATTTGCCCTCCTCAAATAATACTCTTATCAATAATAAGATAAATGTTACTGGAAACGGATGTTCAGGGATACTTATTACTACAAGCACAGGAAACAAATTTTCCAACAACCAAATAAACTCATCTAAAGGACAATCATACGTAATTTATGGAACGCAATCATCACATTACAACCAAAGCATAGACACAACAAACCTGGCCGAAGGCAAACCCGTCCTGTACAATTATAATGCGCAGGATACAGCCCTTGATTATTTGAGAGAGATTGGACCGGCGGAAGGCAGCAGTTTGATGGACGGAATTTTAGGATTATGGCACCTAAACAACGACTCAAATTACGGAGAGAATGATAGTTTAGTTGTGGACTTTTCAGGGAATGGGAATAATGGGACAGTTGTTGCTGATGCGTTTTATAATCCGAATGGTAAAATGAACGGCGGTTATGAGTTTGATGGAAGCGGGGGTTATATCGTAACTGACGAGAATTTTAATGAGTTGGAAGGGATAGATCAATTTGCGGTTTCTTTTTGGATTAAATATAATGATAGTGAGCCTTCGGTGGATACAAATTTCTTAAGGCATTATGCTTCGAGTGCCGATAATACTTTTTATTTTAGGTATAGGTCGGGCGCTTATGATAGGATGTATTTTTATGCTCGGGCGAACGAGTCTGGAAGGTCTAAGGAGATAAATGGAGCTCTAAAGGATAATGAATGGCATCAATTTGTTGGTGTCTATAATGGTACGCATGTATCTTTTTATAAGGATGGAGTGTCTGATGGTTCTCCTTCTAGCTTGAGTGGGGCAACAGAGTCGATTAGTGAGCCCTTGGAAATGGGGGTAGGTTTCCCGGGACTAATAGACGAAGTAGCAGTTTGGAATCGTTCTTTGAGTGAGGACGAAGTAAAAGAGTTATATAATAGGCAGTCTGGAGATTACGGGCAGATAATATGCGGGTACTGCAACAACGTAACTTATGATAATGTTACAATGAACCAAGGGGATGGTATTAATTTATTTTATACTAGCAATTCCAGGGTTTCCAATTGCGACATCAACACGTCAAAAGGATATGGTATATGGTTGTACCAGGAATCAGACGGGAACAACATAAGCGGGAATAATGTTAGCACGAGCGGGAGTTATGGATTTGGTATTCATATTAACGATGATTGTGATGAGAATACAATTGAGAGGAATAATGTGGTCACAACAGGTTCAGAAGCAGATGCAATCTACTTATATGATTCTGTGAGCAACAACAACATTTCAAATAATTTCGTCAACTCTTCAGATTACGGAATATGGCTTGACTCAGGCCCATCTTACAATACTATTTATAAAAATATCGTTTATTCTACTGGTATATCTATCGCACAGAGGGGAGGTAGCCGTGCTAATATAATATCTAATGTAGTCACATCTTCTGGCATGGGGATGAGATTAGAGGGTTCTTATTACTTTGTTGTTTATCACAACAATATCATAAGTAATTCTTATGGAATAGAAATATACACCGGAAGTCACAGCAGATATTTCAACAATACAATAATGAGTAACAGCAAGGGATTGATATTTGATTCTTATGCTACAGCAAGCACTAACAACACATTCTCAAAAATGTTAATTATCAGCAGCTCTTCAAATGCCTTTGATATAACTACTCGGGCAGACCATAACTTCACTTTCAAAGATAGTATCTTGAACTCAAGCAGTCCAGGAGATGAAGAATTCTTGATTCACGAAGGAGTCACTGGCGGAGAATGGAACTTCACAAACGTAACTCGAGCTGATGGCACACCAATAAACATTTCGTGGCAGGCAGGAGCAAATGGAACTTTAAACATGCACTGGTATCTGGACGCCAACGTCACAGCCGACGACCTAGCTGTTGATGAGGCCAATGTCAGTGCATGGGATGCCTTCGGGGTTTATTACGGGTACAATCTGACCGGGGGCAGCGGGATGCTTGGTCCCGGGAAGATAACAGTGCTTGAGTATTCGCAGAACTCAACCGGCACGACATACCGGACGCCCTACACGCTGAACGTGACCAAGTATGCCTATGATACTTACTCGAACTCAAGCATCAATTTCACCAATAATCACATCCATAACGTGCCGCTTGTAAGGGAATCCCAGCAACCTTCTGTCTCCTTCCTCTCGCCTCCCGGCAACATCGGCGAATCTCCCAGTGCCAACATTACCTTGGGAGTGACGGATGACAGCGACTTCTATTCCTTTGTTGACGACCACAGCCTGGTCAGCTGGTGGAGGATGGATGATTACAACTCAACCCATGTGTTTGATTATTTGGGCCTAAACAACGGGAGCATCAAGGGCAACGCCTCGGCGACAGCCAACGGCAAGTGGGGAAAGGGCTTTGGGTTTGACGGAGCAACAGGTTACATACAAACAAACGATGAGATTATTGGTGCCGGAGATGTTACCACTTGCTCATGGATTTATCCTTTAACATGGGGCGGTACTGGTTATGGAAGAATCTTAGATAATGGGAAGTTCTGGTTTTATCTTAGAACCGATAGTTCTTCATTGGCTTTGGTAAGTGATGGGTCAACAGTTGCTACTTCCGGTGTTGTATCCCTAGGTCAGTGGATTCATGCTTGTGCCATTAGGAATTCGAGTGGCTATGTTAATTTCTACGTGAACGGTAGTTTATCAGGTTCTGCAAACCAATCTTCAGGAACCCCAGATTCGGGAACAACTAACCTTTATATCGGAGGACTTCCTGCAGGTTTTAGATTCAACGGAACAATCGACAACGTGATGATATTCAACCGGTCGCTGGATGCAGAAGAGATACAAGCGCTGTACAACTCCTCCTATCAGTATTACAGGAACAAGACGGATTTCCAGCAGGGCGACACCAACCTCACCGCTTATGCCGAGGACTCTGCAGGCAACCTCGCTGCCGCTGAGATGACGGTGACGAGGAACTATTTCACCGGCCTGGATTCCTGGGACCTTGAGGATGATGCCGAGGACAAGACGGGCTGGTTCGGAACGGAGCAGGAGACCCTGCCGGACCAGCTCACGTGGTTCTTCGCGAATTATACCGATGACAACACAGATGACAGCGTGACCGCGGCTTCTTGCTTGATAGATTTTGCCGGCGGGGAGCACGGAAGCTACAGAGGTTCCATACCATCCGGTTACAATGTTCTGAACGACAGCCTTAATTACGGCACTTTTGAGGGCATAAGCGCTACAAGCTGTTATATTGGCAATTGTGACAGTTTCGGGCCGCAATACGTCAAGGACAGTGAGTTGAAAGGCTCGGACGGTGCGTGGCTTAGTTCGAGTAATAATGCCCAGAACATAACCATCAATTTCACCTCGCCGCAGGACTTTGACACCATAGAGTTCTTTGCCTGCGGCACATACGCCCCCAATAGCACCGCAATTTACGTCTCTGACGATTCAAACAGCTGGGATAAGGTCGGGGAGTATCAGGCTTTCAAGTATTCACCTTCCTGTGGCACTTATGCAACTAGTCATGACACCATACGGATGCCCGCCCAGAACAAGCGATATCTGAAAATAGAGTTTCATGACAATTGGGGAAATGGCAGTTACATAGGCTCCAGTGAAATAAGGGTATACAAGTCCTCAACAGAATTGGCCGGCCTTTACGGCACAAATGTTAGCGATACCGGCCACTCAGGAGACAATGTGATAGGAAACGCGGTTGACGGCAACTTTTCCACATACTGGGTGGCAGATTCTACAACAAACGAGAACATAACATTCAATTTCTCATCGGAAAAGACGATAGACTCTGTAGAATGGACAGGCTGGGCTTATGATACTTTTACCCCACCTAAACATTACCGTATCTACACTTCTTTGAACGGTTCAGCATGGATATATGTGGGAAACGGCACGACCCCAAGGCCGGACTGCGCAGGCAACGTCTATATGAATTTTACCCAGCAGACAACTCGATATCTAAGGGTCAACCTTGTAAGTGGCGGAAGTTTCCGCGCCCAGGAAATAAGGATATTTGAGCAAGAACCAATTAAAACAATGGCGTATAACAACAGCGCGGAGCTGTACTATTACAACACGACGTTTGACAGCGCGGGCAATTACTCCTGGAACGTGACGTGCAACAGGAACAAGTTCGAGAGGCAGACCGTTTCAGGGACCATAGAAGTGAGGGTGCCTTTGTACAACCAGTCGTCCCTGGGTGCAAGGACTGGCAAATACTGGGTGAACCAGAATGAGGATGTTGAGCTGGAGGTCACAATCCCTTCCAGCGACATATACGAGCAGGACGCCGGCTATTGCATTGACACAGTATGGGCCCTTGTCAACAGGACCGACGGCCAGGAGACCAATATTACCATGCCGAACAAGCTGGAGACCAGTTCTGCATACGATACCGGCCTGGTGGGGCTTTGGCACATGAACCAGAACAGCTCAACGGTTGCGGATTCTTCGGGCAGCGGCAACGACGGCACCGTAGTCAACGCCACGTGGAACCGGACCGGCCTCGTGGGGGGAGGGTTCAGCTTTGACGGTGATGGGGATTATGTGAATGTCGTTGAAAACTCACCATTGGACGGATTTTCAGAGATTACGGTCTTTTTGTGGGTTTGGGCATCTGCCGGAGCACAGAACGATGATTATGCTACAATGATACACAAGAACGGCGCATATTATATTGGACAATCCAGCAGTTCCAACAGGCTTATCTATTATTTATGGAATTCCAGCGGAAACGGTAGGTATGTTCAGGGCACCGATAATTTCTGGGATGGCTTATGGCATTCTGTGGTGTTGTCATATAATGGGAGCCACATCACCGCATACGAGGACGGGGTTGTCGTGGGAATACAAAAACACCCAGGAAATGTAGCAGGCAATGCAAACGTTTTGGTATTCGGTTCTGAGGAAGGGACCGGAAACTGGTTCAACGGCTCAATAGACGAGGTGGCCATATGGAACAGGAGCCTGACAGCAAGCGAGGTCATGGAGCTCTACCAGTCCAGCGACAAGTACACAGGGACATATGATTCGTCGGTTCACCAGGGGGTCCGTGGAACATATGACGTGACCTACTTTGCCAACCTCAGCAACGGGTTTGATTCCGTGAGACTGGTTGAGAGCGGCTTCTCGGTGGAGAACACCAGCATACCGGTTTCCGTGCAGGCGGCGGCCAACACGACCGACACCGTTCTGGTGACAGGCAGCGTGAGGATGCTGAACGGCACGCGCGCCGCGATCGCCGGAGGGAACCCTGTGATTATCAGGCTTAATGGTGTGAACGCAAGCACGGATACGCTCGTTGATACATCTTTCCTGCAACGAGCTGGTGGAGATGACGTGAATGTCTCTGATAAGGTGACCCTTAACCTGAGCGTGGAAGGGCCGGCAACCGAATATACGGACACGTTCTCGACTAGCAAGTACCAGACAGATGCCGCTAACTACAGCAATGCCGGCTATTACGGGCCGGGAGGGTACGTGTTCGAGATGGACAACATGGATTCCCCCGGTATAGGCAACATCACGTACCATTACACCAGCCCGACATCATTCCGCAACGCCAGCGCATACGTGACTACAGTGGCATCCGTGGACGGCGGGGGCAACACGACCATATATTACGGCTGGGACGGTGTTTACTGGGAAACGCTGGCCACGACCACCAGCAACGGCGTCAGAATCGGCGGCGGCATTCCGGTAAGCGGCAGGACGGAGTTCTATGTCATGCTCTGGACGGACACCAGCGGCCTGAGCGTGGAGAATCCCGTGACTCTCTATGAGATTAACAGGTCAAGCTTCCTTTACGAATCCAACGGCTCATTCGTTTCAAGGCCATTATTCCTTGGCAATGTGACCTATATGACTGTGAAATGGGACGAGAACACGACGTTCGGGGACATAAGCATGCAGGTGCGCGACAGCGACGACAACATGACGTGGGGTGACTGGAGCGGCGAGTTCCCCGGCAGCAGCGCCGACAACAACATACCATTCATCACAAGGCAGTATGTCCAGTACAAGGCCCTGCTGTCCACTGATGACCAGAACAGGACGCCGGAGCTCCTCGGGGTCAATATATCATACTTCAACCTGACCACGGATGGCGGAGGGGATTACGCATACAACCTGACCATACCCACCGGCGCGCTGGGCCCGCTGCCCCTGGAGGCGGCGGTCGAGAACAACCCCGCAAGGGGCATACTCGGCGGCAACCAGACCACCATAACAATCTGGGCAAGGACGGCTGTCGGGTTCAACAAGACCAGCGACTTCGGGGGCACGCTTGCGGCCTTCACCATAGGCTCGAATTTCACCAGGACGGATACAGGCAGCAAGGTTCCCGGCACGCTCAACATAACGCTCTACAATGCGACCATGCAGGAGTCGCATTCATGCGTGGCCACTGACTGCTCATACACTTGGTACGTGCCGGCAGACCTTGAGTGGGGCAACTATTCATTCAACATTACGTCCCATAACGAATCCCGCTACTACATCAACTCCAGCAACTCGCATTACTTCTTCATGGACCAGAGGAACACGACAGCTACCATATCGGTCCATGACATGAACATCACCGACTTCACGTCAGGCATCGACTACTCGTTCCTCTGGAACGCCACCATACCCAATACGGGCAAGGCGAGGATGAACAACGTGACTGTGTTTGACTCGGTTGTTGCGAGGGGACCCGGGATAAAGAGCGTGGTCCAGGCAGGCTCGTGCGACGTGGTATATCCCAGCCAGACATGCAACATGACCATGAACATAACAGTATTCGGCTCATCCCCTGTGGATGACCCCCAGAGGATATCATGGAGGGCCAACTGGACAGACAATGACGGCTCGGTATCCGGCGGGGCACCCAGCGGCTACATAAGCTACCCGGACATGTTCGTTACTGTTCTGGGCAATCCCAACATAGCCATATCCAACAGCTCTGTGAACCTTACCATCCAGCACGAGTCCAACACAAGCTTCACGTTCAATGTCCAGTCAACAGGCTCCACCCCTCTTGAGGGCGTGCAGGTGAACCTGACATGGGGGGACATACCGAATTCCTGGATAACACTGAACCCTTCCTACATAGGCACGATAAACTCTGGTTATGACGAGACCGTTTCCGTGGATGTGGATGTGCCATCCCAGACAGCACCGGGCAATTACACCAAGACCCTCAACATCAGCTCATCCAACAGCGGAAGCAGGGCACTGAACCTCACTGTCGAGGTGCCCGTCAACACCAGCTGGCTTTTCTCACCCTCTGCCAACCTGAGCTACAACGTATCCTTCATGCTTGACACCCCAGGTATTGTCGGCAATTATACAGTCAACAACACCGGCAATGTGAATATGACATTCGACATCGCTTATTCGGCCTGGGGGGATACCCTGTACACTGATTTCGGGACATCAATCTTTGAGGAGGACGTGCTAGTGAACGGCACGGTCATGAACCCGACGAACATGAGCGTCGGCAAGGGAAGCAGCATGAAGTTCAGCATCTACCAGAAGGGGGATAGCCTGACAAGGGAGAACGTGGGCGTGACCATAGCGATAAGCAACGCCTCAGGCTCTCCTGCAAGCGGCTCAACGAACCTTACGTTTGACATCGAGGAGCAGCCGCCTGAGATAACGGGAGTCTTCTTCTTCGTTGACGGGGAGCGGAGCAGCCAGGCCGAGGTTAACAGGAACGTCACCATTAAGGTTGTCGCGACCGATGATATCGGTCTGAACATAACATTCGCGCTTGTAAACGTGACGAACGCCACCGGAACCTACTCCTTCCAGGCACCAAACAACGGTGAGCTCAAACAGCAGGGCATCTACTACCTCGGCGCCAACTACACCACCAATTTCACTGTCATCATGAAAGGTGTTTACAACGTCACAGCCAAGGTATTTGACTTGTCCGGGTTCTCATACCAGTCGGGCATATACAATTTCACCGCATATTCCACCACCAACATGACGCTCTCGCAAAACATTTCGGAGCGGAACATTACGGATGTCGACGCCGATGACAGCCACACCTTCCATGTGAATTACAGCGTGGTTAATACTGGGCAGTCCACTGCCTACATGCCCTCCATAACATTCACAAAGGACTCCGAGATTGATATCATTCCCCAGAACTATTCCTTTTCAAACATGTCCTCGGGCACATCAGATTCAGTGGAATTCCTCATAAACGTCACTGAAGCCACGCCGCCCGGGACGTACTACGTCACTGCAACGCTCGAATTCACCAACGCCGACTACACCCAGGACACCGAGCAGCAGGTACTGGCGATAAACGTGGCCGCGAACCGTTCCGTTGCAATCTATGAACCGGTCATGCCGCTGTCAGTGATGTCCGGCACCTCCAACAGCTCACTGTTCTCCATAGAGAACACGGGCAACACGCAGCTCTCGTTGTCATTGTCCTGTGCCTCGGGCACGGGGTGCTCGAGCTTCTTGGTGGACTTCAACGACAGCTCTCCTGACGTATCTCCGGGAGAGATTGTTTTCATAAACGTCACCGTAACCTCCCCGCCCGCCAAGGAGTCCGGCTATTATGAAGGCAACATGACGGTAACAGATACCGGCATATCAGAATGGATAAATCTTTCCCTTACGGTTCCCCAGAGCCTTGTATGGTCTTCCACACATCCTTCCTTCACATCGGTCAGGGCATCCAACCAGTCCGGCCAGCTCGGACAGGTCAGGATTAACAACACGGGCAATACGGACATAGTTTTCAGCCTGGCGAGCACCAACCTGACGATTGTGCAGCCGAACATGTCAGCCATCACGGTACCCTATGGGCACTCAAGGAACTTCACGGTGAATTACACCACGCCGGTCTTTGACGGGCTTTTCATCCACAACATCACCATAACCAATTCCAGCGCAACGCCCCCGCAGGCGGTGATAATGGTAAACCTGACGTCGACCAACCTTGACATAGACGTCCTCTATCCGACTCCTTCCAACAAGTCCCTGAACGTCACGGCAGGCTCTCTCGTGAGCATAAAGGCCAACGCCACCTTCGAGGATAAAATCGTAGCAGCAAACTCCACCTGGGGCGCGGATATCGGAGGGGAGGCATGCACAGGCATCCAGCAGTCCTTCAACCCCTCCGGGGCGAGGTGGGACATAAACTGCTCGGCTCCCGACGTGCCTGACGGATTTGTCTATGACCTGCTGATGACCCTGACGCATGACACCTACGGCCAGGTTACCAAGGAATCCGTTTCCTCGGTGTCCTATTCCGACGTGACCGCACCGAGATTCAATCGTGTCTGGAGGAACAACGTGGCCATCGGCGCCAGCATGAACCTCACTGTCAATGTAACGGACAACATCAACATATCAGCCGTGTGGTTCACTGTCACATACCCCAACGGCAGCAACCTCACGGGCATGATGTCATTGTCTTCCGGCATCTATTCGTTCCAGGGAGGTGGGCCTCTTGTCCAGTATGGCGAATACACTGTAAGCTATTCCGCTAACGACTCGTCCGGCACCATCAACACGACCCCGGGATGGTTCGAGGTGGATGACAGGTATCACTGGACGCCTTCGCTTCTTGATTACAGCTCCGCGGGGGTGGCCGGGGCCAATTTCACGCTCAAGAGGCCAGCTACAGGCGAGGTGCTGCTAAGCAACGTCACTGACTCAAGCGGCTCCACTGACCTGTACGTCAACAAGAGGCTCTACGATGCAGAGATCCTGCTTTCGGGGGACAAGGTGGTCATCTCAGGCCTGAATCTCACCAATTCCTCGTCATTCAACATCAACCTGCACAGGATACCCCCTGAGGTCATAGCGGAGACTGTGCCTACCCACAAGACCTTCGCCGGCATAGCCTCGAACTCAACCAATCTCGGCTCCCACAACGTTACCCTGATATTCAACTATTCGGGACAGAGCTATGACAACGTCAACTACCTGGAAGTCGTGCGCTGCGGCTCCTGGAATTATACAGGTAGGGCCTGCCTGGGGAGCTGGGCTTCCCTTGATTCGGTAAAGGACACTGACAGGAAGACAGTCCGTGCCGAGTCCTCCGGTTTCAGCTCCTACTTCCTTTCAGAGGACCACTGCGGCAACGGGCTCTGTGAGGCGTCGTATCTAGAGACAGAAGACAACTGCGCAACCGACTGCGCAGACGACGGCGGGACTACTACCATAACCAACACAGGTGGCGGAGGCTCCAGCACGACCATAATCGGCGGCAACCTGTCGGAGGAGTACCTGGAGAAGCTGGAGGAGCTGATAAGGGGCTCCATAAACATAGGGGGCGTGAGGATTGATACCGCCTCCGTCTACAAGGAGCTGTTCGCCGGGGATTCCACTTCATTCAGGATAAAGCTGGCGAACACGCTCAACACGAACGTTAGCGCCGAGCTCACTGCGGAAGGCGAGATAACCGACTTCATATTCTTTGACAGGTCGTATGTTGGTCTTACGCCGGGCGAGATAAGGGACATACTGGTCAAGGTGGTCATACCAAGGTTCACCGAGCCGGGAACCTATGACGGGGACATAGTCATGGCTGCCGGCAACGGTACCGGCAGGGTGCCGGTGACCATACGCATACTCCAGCCTGAGGGCAAGCTGCTTGACGTCAAGATAGAGCCGCTTAACGAGGTCGTGCAGCCCGGGGAGACGCTCAAGCTGCAGACAGACCTGGTAAACCTGGGGCTGACCAAGAAGGTCGACGTCCAGCTCGACCTCCAGCTGGTTGATATAGAGACCGGGGAGGTCATCAAGAGACAGGAAGAGGCGTTCGCCGTGGAGACCACGACCAGCACCATCAAGGAGTTCCTTATACCGGAATACACAGAGCCCGGCAGGTACATAGTCAAGGCGACCGCATACTATTCAAACGTTGAGAACCACAACATGCAGGCTACGTCGATAGCATCCATAGTAGTCGACTACCCGATACTGGAGAGGCAGCTGCTGTTCTTCCCTGTATGGTTCTACCTTCTTGCCGCAGGCTTGGTCATCTGCTTCTTCCTTCTGACAAGGCTGGTGAAGTACCTGATGATGAGGAACAGGAGATTCAAGGTCGGCGTTGACTTCAGCAAGCTCCCCAGGGCGGGCAAAGAGGCAGGCTTCATAGGCAAGGTCGCTGAGACTGGCATAAGGACGTTCATCGACATGAACAGGCTGCAGATGCACACCCTCGTGGCAGGGTCAACCGGCTCCGGCAAGACCGTGGCATCGCAGGGAATAATCGAGGAGGCTCTCAAAAAGGGCAGGAGCGTCATAGTCTTCGACCCGACAGCCCAGTGGACGGGCTTCCTGAGAAAATGCCAAGACAAGTCCATGCTGAAGAGGTATCCGTACTTCGAGATGAAGAAGAAGCATGCGATGCCGTTCAAGGGCTCGATAAAGACCATAAATGACCCCTATGAGATAATAGAGATTGACAAGTACATGAAGCGTTCGGGTGAGATAACGGTCTTCAATCTCAGCAACCTTGATCCTAAGGACATAGACATGGTAGTGGCCAGCACCATACAGCAGGTGTTCAGGTCCAGGCCGGAGGAAAGCAAGACACTGAAAACTCTTGTCGTCTATGACGAGGTGCACAGGCTGCTTCCCAAGTTCGGGGGAAGCGGGGAAGGCTTCGTGCAGCTTGAGAGGGGAGCAAGGGAATTCAGGAAGTGGGGGATAGGCCTGGTGCTCATCAGCCAGGTGCTCAGCGACTTCGTGGGCGAGATAAAGGCCAACATAGGCACAGAGATACAGATGGGCACGAGATACGAGGGGGATCTTGAAAGGGTCAGCATCAAGTACGGCGAGGACGTGCTGAAGTCGGTGGTCAAGGAGCCCATAGGCACTGGAATGGTAGTCAACCCGGAGTACAACATGGGCAAGCCTTACTTCGTCTCCTTCCGCCCGCTCCTGCATTCCACCAAGCGTCTGCGCGATCCGGATATCAGGAGATACAGCAGGTATTTTGACATTATCGAGGACATGGAGTACCAGATAGGGCAGCTAAAGGAGCTGAAAGTGGACGTGATAGACCTTGAGATGGAGCTCAGGCTTGCCAAGGAAAGGACAAGGACGGGCCAGTTCCGCATCGCTGATATGTTCCTCGAGTCGCTGAGACCCAAGGTCGAAGAGGCCTGGAAGAAGGCTAGCAGGAAGCCCCAGCACCTTGTCAGGAAGAAGATATCCAGGGAGGAAGTGCTTGCGGGCGTGAGGAAGGCCAAAGAAGAGCGAAAGACCTTCAGGAAAAACCCGGCAGAGGAGGCCGCCGGTCTGAGGATGGAAATAAACAGGAAAAAGAAGGCCGGGAGGGACGTTTCGGGCGTCGATGCCAGACTGGCCAAGGTGGAGGAAGGCCTCAGGCAAACCAAAGGCAGGATGGACGACAAGCAGGAGCAGCAGGCAAGAAACGAGCTGAAAGCTATTAAGGAAGAAGCGGATAAGATTTAATCAGGGGTTGTGTTGAATGGCGCTGTTCAAGAGAAAGGCGGGCGTTCCTCCTGATGTGGGCCAGGAGGAGCCGGAACAGGAGACCGGAAAGCCTGAAGATGACGCGCCCGAAGGCAACGATCAGCCCATGGACACTCCAGTGCCCTCAACCGGGACAAATGCCGGCCGGGATTCCGCCCCTCTCCAGAATCGGCTGGAGAAGATGATGGCCCGGATGGAAACGCTGGATTCTGTTGTGAAGGATTATTCCCAGAGGTTCTCCAGCATCAGCCAGCAGATAGGCGAGCTAAGGGCCATGAACCTCTCCAATGAGAAGTCCATATCAAAATATTCTTCAGAGGCTTCGAAGTTCACTGACATGCTCAGGGCGATGGAGCCGGAGAAACTGGGGATTCAATACCGCAAGGTTGATGCCAGGCTGCTCAGGATGGAGGAGAAGACAGAATTCTTGGCGACCTTCATAGAGAATGCCCTGGACGAGATGACAGGGCTGAGGAAGAAGCTCGAATCGATATCAGGGCTTGATGCTGTCCTGGACCTCAACAGCGAGGTCAAGCATGACATGCTGGAGGTGCAGTCAGT